>CAYGCI010000057.1:0-9121 GCA_964348355.1 uncultured Nitrosopumilaceae archaeon
CATGTGGTCATGATGTCCGGGCCCGACGCCCACGATGTAGAGTTTTCCGCCCAAGATGCATCCAGTATCGTACAAGACAATTTATCCTTTGAGGTCTTCAGGCAACAGCTCGGACTCGAAGCTGCTCCCGGTTCCAGGTGCGAATCTGCCCGGGGGGCCTCCGAGGTGGCAAAACTCACGCCCGGACTCTCAGCGTCCCAGCTGCTATTTGCCTTTCTCAAAATCCCAGACGGATCTGATTTTCGTATAAGATATGTTCCTCATGGCGCCTTGAGGTTTTGAAACGGATCGATGAAGGGACAGTTCACTATATGATCGCTGCTTGTGGGCCGTGCTATGCTGACGGTCACTGCCCCGTCGCCCCTTGCGGAATTGATGTCGTCGATGGTCTCCAGCAGGCGTGCCTCGTCCTCGTTGTTCCACTCCACCAGGAATATCCTCCACATGGGGCTGTAGGCCTCGTCGCCGGGGGCAGAAACCGAGATTCCGGGCTGGAATCCAAGCGGGCCTGGGCCCTCAAGGCCGTTTTTGAACTGGTACAGGTCGACTGCCGCCGCGTTTGCAATCAGCTCCGCCGAAGACGGCGCGTCTACCACGCCCATCGCCCCGGCGGGGCCCGAGGGGGTGGCGTCAGTTATGATATAGTAGATCGTCCTGCCGTCAGGCCCCCATCCCCGGTGGGCCACAAACGTAACGGTATTCTCCTCCTCGTTGATCTCCAGGATCTGCCCTCCCCCGTACGGGGTATCATCTGAGACGGAGCTGTCTTCGCGGACCGGCATCTGCCCCCCCGGCCACACGATCTGGGGCGCGTTTACAACGACCCCGGTATCCTCGATCTCGATTCTGCCGTTTTTCTCGGCCTGCATCACGTCGTCCACAGAGTTTAGCGTATCGGGATTCTGCCCAACCCTCCATGATATGTTCACCGCCTTTCGGAGTGCGCTGTACTCCTCGTGCTGCTCGGGCGTGCTGGAAAACACCTCGTCCTGGAATCCATACAGTCCTTCTCCGTGGATTCCGTTTGTAAAGAAGTAGATTTTTCCGAGCGCCGATTCTGGGGCATGCATCAGAGGTGCCGACACCTCGACGTTCCAGTCCTGCCGCTCGGATATCTCCTGCGCCAGTTCCTCGTCGCCGGCATCGGTGATTATGTACAGTGTCCGGTTTCCATCATACAGCCCGCTGTGCATGGGTATTGTTGCAGGGACGCTTGCCCGGTAGAGATCAACTGCCTGCGGCTTGTGCTGGACCTCGATCTTTTGCGTCACAAACTCCACGGTACCGCCCCGGATCCACCCGTCTACGCTTGCAGTGGCAACAAAGGGCTCCGGACTGGGATTGTGCAGTGCAAGCGCGGCGCCCGTAAACTCGGCAGAGCCCGATGCGCCGTCACTGTCAATTATGCTTATGCCGTAGATTGTATTTCCGTCCACGGTCCAGACGGGCTGGCCCCGGGACTCGGACGGATCGATTTCGTGCAGGATGGCGACCCGTACGGGCCTGTCGGCGGCAAAGGTGAGGGAGCCGTCATAGATTATCCCGTCCCTCGGGGACAGCAGCATGGCCAGCTGGTGGCCCTCGCGCCCCTGCCCCGGATCCTGTGACGAGACGTATGTCTTCGTAAAGTGTACCTTTTTCGTGGATTTTGCATCGGCAGGATCCTGCACAAGGCCCGGGATCAGCAGGGCTCCAGATACAATGCCGATTACCACGACGGACAGGGCGAGCTTCTTCAATGAGATCACAGCTGGAAATCCGCTTAAAATCTTTTTTCTAGTTCCAGTATCCATGTGAATTCTTTTTAAGCATTTTCCTGGATTTCGTGACATGGTGCATGGCTTTCGCTAGGGTTGATCCACTTCCAAAGGATGGGCGGACACGTATCCATTCGGGGCTTTCCCCCAGTACCATCTTCATCCATTCGTTAGGCGATCCCGCAGTTACTTCCCCGAGGCATTATCCTCATACTGATAACGCGGTAAATTCCTAACCATGATATCCATTTGAAACGTTTCATGCCGTCGGGTGCAAGCATATCCTATAAGATCATTGGGTGGGTGGGGGCTAGGGGGTGGACGCCCCTGCCATGACCGCACCATGCAGCCTTGTGAACGTCCAGTCCCACGTATACCATGCCCTTACTACGTCGATGGGTAATGAGTTTGTTTGCCTTCCCTGACGCCTTCCTGGGCTTTGGCGTATCAGTGGAGGTACCACCTGATCGCCGCATTTTCGATGTCTTCACATATGGTTAGTTCGAAGATATACAGCAGTTTCCTCTCGTACTCATATCGGTGGAATATGACGGAGCGGGCGAGCCGCTGCCAAAACAGAAGAGGAGGCCTAGCGGTTTCTCATTTTGCCATCATTACTCAGTGGCAGCTGGTCCGCGTATGACGTTTTCCTGTATGCGCCGGTCAATATGGTGATCCAATCCTCTGCGGGCCTTTCCTTGCATGCGCACATCGCCGCACCCGTCGAGCACTACACACAGACAACCTTTACAGTTTTCAGGCCGTTGCTCTCGGTCCTTAATGAGGTAGGCTATGCCGCCGCTGGACTCGTACCACCGACATCCTGCACGGGTGTTTTTATCATGCGTTCAAGACGCCGAGAATGTCATTTGCCTTGAATAGTTTTCCCCTCTTGCTTTGTCCTAATTCCTCTAAAATTCCCATTTCCTGTAGTTTCGTAATTGCTAGCTTTGCAGTAGGATACATCACACCAAGGAAATTTGCAGCACCCGGAATTGAAATTATTGGGTTGGCAAATAGAAACGTCATGAGTTGGATTTCATTTCCTGACGCCTTCTTTTTTCTTAGCCTTTCTTCATATGCAGTTCTCAATCGAGTTAACTTCCTTACACTGTCCACTGCATTGCTTGCTTGCTCAATTACTCCCTTCAAGAAAAATCTAATCCATGCAATCCAGTTACTGTTCTGGCTTACATCTAGCAGATGATTGTAATACATAGTTCTATTCTTTTCAAAATATGCACTTAAGTAAAGTAGAGGCCTGCTTAGTAAATTCCTTTCTGCTAAAATTAACGGTATTAGCAAGCGGCCAATTCGTCCATTTCCATCAGCAAACGGATGTACTGCCTCAAACTGATAATGTATTAAAGCACATTGGATTAAAACTGGAATTCCTGCAGTAGGATCTTGCACGAAACTTTCGATTTCTGACAGTTTTTCATTTAACTTTTCTGGAGATGGGGGGACATATATTGCATCATCGATTCTTGAACCCTCTTTGCCGATCCAATTTTGTACCTGTCTGAATTTTCCTGGAGTTCGTTCCTGCCCTCTTACATTGCTCATTAAGATTCTATGAGCATCCCTTATCATTTCGAGGCTTATTGGTTCTGTTGCTACTTGTTTTAAGCACGTATCTAGTGAATGTATGTAGTTAACAACTTCTTTGATCCTCTTTACTTGCTCGTCCTCTTTTGGTTCTGTCTTTCCTTCAGCCTCAAATTGAAAAATATCCATTATTGATGCTTGTGTCCCTTCGATCTTTGAGCTGAGTACTGCTTCTCTACTAATGTATGGTCTTATTAGCAGATCTGGATTTGGCAACAGCTCACCTATTCCTGAAAGCTGCCCTAATTTCGTATGTGCCTCCACTGCTAATGTAAGCGTATGCCTGTCATACTCAATTCTTGGTGGTAGCGCCTTTGGAATGAATGTTTCATACCCATCATCGTTTTCTACAAATGTCCCATTTGGATTTGCAAATGCCGCTTTGTCCATTTCTGTCCGTACTCCTTTTATGCTTGAAAAGTAGAGCTTCCTACCTTAGTATAGCCCACTATAATTTCATGTTTTTTTATTATAGAAATCATCATGATTCTATAATAAGGGTCAAAAAGCTAGCTAAAAAACATATGTTTTCAGGCAGTCTTCCCAGAAGTACCACAACAAATTATCCCAAGCTAGGAGCAATTCAAATCAGGCCTGCAGATCCGCATGTCACCTACTGTACCGCCACAAGTCGGTTACTTCTGGGAAGGCTGTTGAAAGAGTTTACCTCTCCCATGAGATACGGCACAGCAAGCGTGATCACGAATGCTCCGGCTAGCAGTGTCGCCTGCAGTCTTCACAGATATAACCCGACTCATGTCTATGCGGACGGTGATGTGCGGATCTGCAGGCAGTCCTGATTTGGGTTGTTTCGGACTTGAAACCGTTTCATGGGGCGCTTCTGGGAAGACCGGCCTGAGAGGTAGATTCTTACAGGCTGTTTTTCGAACAAGTTATAACCAGCAGCGGCATCATGTATCATATACCTCCATGACCTAAAAAACAGAATCCAACCTCGAAAAAAGGGTTCAGGACATATACGCCTGTGATCAAAGCATCCTGAAATATCTCGTACAGTCACACGGCAGGGTAAAATATCGGAAAAAAACACGATGGCATCTTGTCGGCTAAGTGAGATGTGAACGGGACTACCGTCTTGTTGCTGGACATGGTTTGAGAGCCGTGTTTCTTGCCCGGTTTTTCAGCATGTTTGGCCTAGGTCGGGTCAGTTGATTTTGGCAAGCTCAAACTCGTCATGGATGGCCCGTACGGCAGTCTTTGCGTCCTGATCCCCGACTACAAAGGCAAGGTTCAGCTCAGACGAGCCCTGGGTTATCATCACAACGTTGAGTCTCTTGTCCGCGGTGGCCCCGAAGACCTTCGAGGCGACGCCGGCAGTCCCCCTCATGCCTGCGCCGATGAGCGCGACTATTGCGACATCGGATGTGACCTCCAGCTTCTTGATGATTTTTCCCAGGTGCTCCATCTCCAGGGCATGGACGGCCCGATCCAGGTCCGTCTTCTTTACCACTATGGTTATGCTGGACTCTGAAGGGTTCTGTGAGATCATCATTACGTTGATTCCGGCCCTTGCCAGAGTGGCAAAGATTTTGGCGGCGGTGCCGGGGGATCCGACCATGCTGCCCCCCCTCACGTCGATCAGCCCGTTATGCGGAATGGTGCTTACGCACTTTACCGTTTTCTTGGTCGAGGCGCCGGGGGTTGCGGTCACAAGGGTCCCCTCGTGGCCGGTATTGAAGGTGTTTCGGATGCGCATCGGTATCTTCCTGGACAGGAGGGGCTCAAACGTCCGCGGATGGATCTGCTTTGCGCCAAACAGCGCCATCTCCATTGCCTCGACATAGGACACCTCCTTGAGCACCTTTGCGTCTTTTACGATCTTTGGATCGGCCGTCATCAGTCCGTCCACGTCGCTCATCAGCCAGATCTCGTCTGCCCGGATGCAGACGCCGATTGTCGTGGCAGTATAGTCAGAGCCGCCCCTGCCGAAGGTCGTCACATGCCCGTGCTGGTCGGCGCCCGCAAAGCCCCCTATGACGGGAATGGATTTCTTCCCGAACAGCTCCTCGACGTTTTTTGAGACTCGGAGGCGCGTCGTATCCATCAGCGGCTTTGACTCACCGAAGTTAGAGTCAGTCACTATGCCGATCTCCTTGCCGGAAAACGCCGACGATTTCCTGCCCAGATCCGAGACTGCAGCAGAGATGATCTTTACCGACATTCTCTCCCCAAAGGACAGCAGGTAGTCCAGGGATCTGGGAGTAATCTCGCCCAGAAGCGACACCCCGTCAACTAGGGATCTCAGCTCCGAGAAATCCCGCTCAAGGGAGCCAAGCAGCTTTTTGCGTATGACCGCCTTTGTGATGCACGCCTTGGCGATTTTTTTATGATCAGATATTATGTTGGCGACGGTTTTCTGGGCATCGCCCTGCTTGTCCTTTTGTATGGAGCGTGAGATCCCCAGGAGATCATCGGTTGTTCCGTCAATGGCAGAGCAGACACCGACTATCTGGTTGGACTTGGATGCGGATCGAAGGAACCTTGCAACGCTCTTGATGTTGTCTGCCGATGCTATCGACGTTCCACCGAACTTGATTACCAGACGCAACTCAGTATAACCCCGGTTATTGTCCTTAAATGCTTTAACTCTCTACACGCGGGGCCAGGTAAAAGTGGATTCTTCCCACGTTGGCAACCTTGAACTCAATCCTCAGCGGCTTTGCGCTTGAATACTCGCACGTGATCGCCCCGGCGGTGCTTCCAACTGCCTTGACTACGGGGTTGAGGTACTCCAGGCTGTACGTGCCGGTGCTGTTTTCGGCACAGGTCAGCTCCTCCAGCTCGTCCATGGAGGTGTCCAGCTCGATTACAACCTCGCCGGAGTCCCCCTTGCCGGAGAACTCGGCCTTTTCCCCCTCGCTGCCGATGGTCAGATAGTCAGAGACGACCTGCACGTCGCCCAGGATCTTGTCAAACTGCGCAGAGGTCAGGACGATCTTCGAGTCATACGGGATCTTCGGCAGCGGGGTGTCGGTCGCGGAGCTCTCGATCAGCCTCATCTTGTATTTCTTGTTCTTGCCGATTGTAACCAGGAGCATGTTCTCGTCTGAGATGCTGATTTCGATGGGATCCTTTTTGTCTGCACGCTTGATGAGCTTTGAGAACTCGTCAATTCTTACGCCGAACTTGATGTCGCTGTCGCACTCGTATTTTTCAAAGGCCGAGTTGGGCCAGGAGATGTCAATCAGGGCCACATGGGAGGGATCCATTCCCCTGAATGTGATCCCCTCGGCGGTTGCGACAAAGGTCGCCTCCTCCACCAGCGTCGAGATGGCCGATATGATGGCCTTTAGATCATCAGACCCGCTGGTTTTAGCCGAGAACACCAAGTTGATCTGTACTCGTGTGTTGTATATTAAAAGTCAATCGTAGTTCCTCCACGTATGGCCGCACTTTACACAGCGGTAAAACTGCGTGGTTGCCTCGTCGGCGCTCCTTGTTTGCAGCATCCACCACACAGCCTCGTCATGGCCGCATTTTTCACAGTCAATCTTGATGGCCGGAAGCGCCTCCTTCCCCTCGCTTTCGTCTAGTATATTGAGTTCAGGTACTCCGGGCTGCTCTACATCCGGTTTTTTTAGAGCCGACTCGTCGCTGCCCTCAACATAGCCGCATTGCCGGCACTTCAATCCAGAGTCGCTTTTCTTCAGTCTGATTTCACATGAGGGGCAGAATTTCATTTAGCTTACCTGAATGTTTGAATTGAATAATTTCTCCAGATCCTCTGCCTGTTTTATGGCCGAGTCCGTGGCCTTGGAGATTTCCTGCACGGGCTTGCTTTTTGTTGCGACCCTCATCCAGCATTCGTTGGTCAGAGGATGCTTGACAATGACACCTGCATACTCGGTGCCGGAGTTCTTGAGCAGCTCGTGCTGTACTATGTATAGCGTGCCGATGTCAGACTGGGTTATTGACAGGCTCACTTCCGTCTTTGAGGCATTGATCACTTCGGCGTTCATGTAATCGGAAAAAGCAGTCAATGTGGATATAAATCTACAGCACGCATTGTCGGTCAGCGGGGCACGGAGGAGAGGCTTGCCTTTGCAGTCAGAACCGTACCTGACTGCCAGGTTTGAAGGCAGCTGAGAGTAAAGTGATGCACGTGTGAATGAGGAGAGTCCCGAGCAGAAAACCGGATATCTGAAGGAACACACGGCAGTATGCAGCACGGGTTGGTACCAGAGTGATCCAGCTTGCTAAAATGATCGATGCAACCATCATGGATGCGCAGGCAGTTGGCTATTCCCAAACCAATCATTTCGGGTGGCCTGGCATTTAGCATGTTTTCCAGCTATGATGCATTCAACGTTTGGGGTGGCGGCAAGCATGCATCAATCCCGTCGTTTGACCAGCCAAGACATTTGAGAGAGATGCGCTGAGGCTGCTGCAAGAACACATCGGGCAGTCAGGCTGCAAGTCCGTCATAGGATTTGCTGGAAATGATCCAGCGTTGACGGCCTTTGCAGCACAGGCGGCGTCAAGAAAACCTGCTCCTGATCTAGGCATCGAGTTTGTTTCAATGTGTGACTGGATCCCGCCGAGGGATCGGATGGGCCGTTATCAGGGCATGACAGAGGGGGTGGATCAGCTGATGGCAAGCCTCTCCTAAAACGGCAAATCGTGCAAGGCTTCGATCCGTCGGAGCCAGAACCGCGTAGCCATGCCGCCTTATCATACAAGGGCCCCGTCATTACGAACCGGGGGCGCAGAGGGATAATTCCGGCTATGGCATCCACAACAGATTTGTATTGTTGCCGGGCTAGGTGTTTTGTTCAATGACTAGCTTATCCCCTGAGTTTGAAGCAGACAGGCAGAAGTTGGCAGAGCTGCTAGTCAAGACCAGGGCCTTTCAGTATTCCCCAGACAGGCCATTCAAGCTGGCATCAGGTGCCCAAAGCAGGTTCTATTTTGATCTAAGACTACTAAACGGGGATCCGGAGGGAATCAACGCGGTAGCAAGAATATTCTATCGTCGTATCAGGGGGATTCCAGACGTAAGGGCCGTAGGAGGACTAGAATCAGGCTCCATCTCGATTGCTACGGCAGTCTCACAGCTGAGTTATCTAGAGCATCAAAAGGATTCGAAGAATCCCCTGATCACCTCGTTCTATGTCCGCAAGGAGCCAAAGGCACACGGAATGCAGAAAATGATCGAGGGGGTGATCACATCCCCTGTAGTCATCATAGACGACGTAATTACAAGCGGGGCGTCTGCCATAACTGCAGTGCACCAGGTACAAAAACAGGGATATGAGTGCGTATCCCTGATGTCCCTGCTGTTCAGGGGAACCGAGGAACAGCGTCAGGACATCGAAAAAGAGTGCAGACTGGAATACATCTTCCACAAGGACGAGTTCACCGAACAGTTCGAGTCAACTGCACAGTCACATAATACCGTCTGACTTTCCAAAGTGCGTACTGACCGGACCGGGATCCGGGCACCTGCTTGTGACATGTTTGGCCCAGCGGCGGGCACAAACACTGAAAGTATGCCAGCCAAGCGACATGGCGAAGATAGAGGTCGATGGGAGGCAGTTGAGGGAGCTGGCAGAGCGGTTCCGGATAACGCCCGAACGGGTGGCCGCAGGCATGGTGGATCTCATGCACCAGATGCCACCTGTCCCGGCAGAGTATTCGCCGGAGATGGCAGTCAGGAAACTGACAGGTGCGGTGGGCAGGCCTAGACTGTTGCATAACCCTGCCTAAAATCTGAAACTTGACCGAAAATCACCATA
>CAYGCI010000058.1:0-9094 GCA_964348355.1 uncultured Nitrosopumilaceae archaeon
ACAGGGCCTTCCGCATAGGGCAAAAACGCAACGTGCAGGTGCACAAGATGATATGCTCAGGCACAATGGAGGAGAGGATAGACGAGCTGATACGCCACAAGCAGAAGATATCAGACGAGGTCGTCGGCAGCGGCGAGGGCTGGCTAACGAAACTCTCGGACAGGGACATCCGCGAGGTGCTTGCCCTGAGCGCGGAGGCCGTCAGGATATGATCAGGTACGGGAAACGGGAATGGGCATTCGATCCTAAGCGCAGGGATCCACAGGATATGATCCGGCAGGGCCGTGGCACGGCGTCCCGGAGTGCGGTGTCCAAGAGAGTCCGCGGCATGAAATATACGTGGCTGGTCGACCGCATGATCGGCAACACCGGCACCTACTGGAGCTATACGTCCACAAACCGCGGCAGGGAGTACGTAACGGAGAGAAAGGTAGGAATGACGTACATGCGCAAGGGCGAGTTGCGCGTGGACATGTCGAGGACAGGAGGATTCCCCCATACGGTAAGCATGCGGATCGACACGGTAGACGGATCCGGACTGAAGGCGCTGGCCGGGGCGCTCCTCGCGCGGCCGGCCGCGGCCTCAAAGATTGCCGCAGGCCAGATGCCAGACGACATCGAGAAGGTGTTCGCAGCAGCAGGCCTACGCCTGCTTCCAGACAAGTCCAACTCCACGACAAGGTGTACGTGTGGCAACCAGTCCGAGCCGTGTGGTCATGTGGTGGCAGCCTTTTTCCTGCTTGCCGACATATTCGAGCGCGATCCGTTCCAGATATTCAGGCTGCATGGATTTAAGAGAGGCGACCTGCTGAGGGCTGCCGGCCTCAGATCCGCGCGCAGAGTAGGATCCAAGAGTCGGAGGCGCGGCATGAAACGGCGGGGAACAGAGGCGCTTCCCGCCGATCCCGACGCCTTCTGGGGCGCAGATCACGGCACCCACGACCACTGGGACGCGTCGATCCCGGCCATACATGCAGTTCTGCCCAAGCACCTGGGCAGATTCCCGCTCTGGAGGGGCGAGGAGGACTTTGTCGGCGCCATGGAGCACATATACAGCAGGGCCTCGCAGGAGGGCATGAGGGTGCTGCGGGGCGAGATCGATCTCGGGCCTGTGCCCTCGCCCTACAGCTGATCCCTTTGGAAGTCACAGATCCCGCATCTTGTCCGCGTTTATCCCTGCTCCAAAGTTTACTCCGTCCATGCCTGGATCCGGGCAGGCTCCCATCCTGGGCCGGAGGCGGCGACTTTGCCGGGACGCCCGGAGGGCCAACACGGGTGCCCCGGAGCCGGACGGCGATGTCCAAGTGACGGCACCGCGCGATCATCTTGCATCACAGAATCATTAATGTGGTACCGCCTACCACATAATACCATGACGATAATGGACTATACGGGATTGGCCGTTGATCTGAAGGAGGCCGAGAGAAGAGCCATGATGATCATCGGAGAGGAGGAGTTCGACATAGTGCTGGGCCTCAAGTCCCTGATGGAGGCGCGCAATGTGGACGTCTCGCTGGGTGTGTCCCCCCGTGTCGACGACGAGCCGTACAACGCCAAGCTGCTCGGCTGGCTGGAGACCCCTTATGCCGAGGACGGGGAAATGGAGGCCGAGGGCAAGTCGCTGGCGCGCATGGGCCTGTTAAGGGCAAGATCCGGCGTGCTAGAGCTGACCGAGGAGGGAAGGAAGGTGTACGAGGTCATAAAGAAACAGTCCGAGGAAGAGGAGGTCGTGAGGGTCAAGAATCTTGCCGGGTATACCAAGAGGCTGCCCGAGAAGGACATCATGGGAACCGTGTTCGGTTATTATCCATTCATGGACGGCTTTGACAAGAGCTCCCCCACGTATGAGGATCTGATAGCAGCCCGGAGGAGGCTCGCCGCATACCTGTACCGGGAGAACAAGCTCGGCGCCCGGAACGCGGAGATGATGGGAGGCACGAGCGTGGAGAACCTTCTCAAGGACGCAGACAGGCGCCGGACCAGGCGCAGTAAATCCACCGAACACATGACGATCGAGGAAAGAGTCGACGAGCTCAGCAGTGAGGTCAGGGGCTTCCTGCTGATGCTTGACGGGTGCGGCCACAAGCCCGGATCCGCCCCCACAGAGGTGCAAGAGTCCGGCATCATGAGCGCCATATTCCCAAAGCCGTTAGGCGGCGACCATGGGGAGATGCCCCCTCCGAACTCGTCATTGGATGCCATCTCCGAGGGTGCAAAGGATCTTGTGGACTCGGGCCTGATAGAGGACAGCCCAGCGGGGTTCCAGCTCACCGACGACGGAAAAGGGGCGTGCGGTGTGATAAGGAGGAGGTTCGGCGGGGAGGTCCGGCAGGTCGAGGAGTTCATGAAGTTCCTCGACGGCATGACAGAGGAGGAGTTTGCGGCCCACTCCCTGCTTGGCAACCCCCACCAGGAGGCAAACATTCCAGAGTCTGAAGAGTTTACGAGCCTGCTGGCAAAAAGGGTCGAGCTTGCCGCATCCATGTACGTAAAGGGCAAGATCGACGCCCAGCGGGCCGCGGTGATCGCAGACATGGACGTCAGTGAGTTTCTCGAATACGCAGAGGGGCAGGGCGGCAGGTAGGCGCGCCGAGGCATGGCAGGTGCGGACCTGTCCCATCCAGCCACCATGCCTTGTTGTCGTACGGCGGCGGTCCCGGCTTGCCTATGCCCGGGAGGCCCCCCCAGGATCACCACGGCCGGCCAGCGCACCGCCTGCCATGATGTCCTCAAAATCAAACCTCGTGCAGGTGCAGCTGGTGCCCAGGATTTCAGACATGCTTGGGGTCACCCCGCCGCCCTCGACCAGCCTCTTCATGGAGAGGCCCCCGTCGGCAAGCATGGTCACGGAGAATCCGTCAGGCGAGGTCTTTTTGTAGGCAATCTCATAGATGCGCTTCTCAGCATGCCTGTCCCCGTCATGCAGTACGACCGGCTCTCTGGTCAGGGCGCGCAGTCTTGAGAGCTGCCTTGAGCCAATCCTGGCATCTGACTGCGCGTGCAGCGTGACCCGGGATCGGAACCTGACCGGGCCGTCTGGAATCCGCTCGGCCCTTTTTAGATCATGCAGCGAGACGCCGTCAAGGCGAACCGTCCTGGCCAGCCTGGAGTATCGCAGTCCGGGATTGACAAGCTTGGCAAAAAACGGCCGCCCCCTGCCCCCCACCAGGCTGTCCTTGTCCTCGCCGCCGATCCAGGTGAACCTGACCCGGGGGGCGTCAAACCTCTCATAGAGCATCCTTGAGACGATGCCCTCGACGCTGTCAAAGCCGGTTATCCCGTGGTTGCCGCAAAAGATGCACCCCCTGCCCCGGCAGTCATCGCACGGGCGCTGCTTTTGCGGCAGGCCCCGCCTGTCCTTGGTGTACCGTCCCGATATTACCAGTGGCCTTGCGCGCCGCTCGCACACGTCTGTCCTAAAGTTTACAAGAAGCGTGAGATCCGGGTCAAGGTGATCTACGGGTTTTTTGGATCTGCGCGCAAAGGATCTTGACAGCGACCTTGTGACCTCGGTCTTGATGCCGTCGGCGCCGCGCATCTTGAACCGGGAGCGGACAAGGTCGTCCCTGTCCAGGATCGAGGGCCTCAGGATCGTCCCGACCAGGAAGCTGGCATAGTGCGTTTTCTCAGAGATCGAGACCAGCTGATCTACATAGGAGCCAAGGCGCGACAGCAGGCCCCTGCAGATGTAGCACTTGGCGGGTTCCTCATGGCCCGTCTGGGCCCGGATTCTGGAGCCCAGCCTCCTGCTCGAGGCTAGGCGCAGCCTTTTTGCATACAGTCTTCCCAGGCAGGAGTCGCACAAGGGAAAGGCCCCGATGATTTTCTCTGATTCGGCCAGGACGGGCCCCGGAAGGCCCCGCCGCGCTTGCAGCCTCACTAGCCTATTCCCATGCGTCTCAGCACGCCCTGCATCTGCCTGCCCTTGGACGCCTTCATCAGGTTTTTTGAGTTCCTGTAGTTCCTCAGCAGCTCCTTGACGTCCTGCTGCTGCCAGCCCGAGCCCCGCGCAATGCGCTGGATGCGCGATGCCTTTATCATGTCGGGATCCGTCTTTTCCTGCTTGGTCATGCTTTGAACGATGAACCTCCACCTGTCGACCTTTTCCTCCATCTGGTCCAGCTGATCTCCCTTGACCATTCCGGAGAGCCCCGGCATGCTGTCAAGCAGGCCGCGCCATGAGCCGGACTTGCCCACCTCCTCCAGCTGATAAAGAAAATCCTCCATGTTCATCTTGCCGCTGGAGATGCGCTTTAGCCTTGTTTCATCGGCCTCGTCCTCAAGGCGCTTTGCAAGATCAAGGACGGCCTGGATGTCGCCCATGCCGAGCAGCTTGCCGACAAAGCGCGTGGGCGAGAACCTCTCAAGATCGTCTATCCTCTCGCCGGTGCCTATATACATGACCTGCGCGCCGGTGGCAGCGGACGCCGCTATGGCGCCTCCCCCTTTTGCGGAGCTGTCAAGCTTTGTTATGATTATGCCCCCCACGGGGATCGCCTTGTGAAAGGCCTCTGCCTGGTCGAAGCACTGCTGTCCGATGGTGCCGTCGATCACAAGCAGTGCAAGATCAGGCTCTGCGGCCCTGCTGATCTCCCCCATCTCGTCAAGCAGGTCCTGCTCCCCCTTGTGGCGCCCTGCCGTGTCTATGAGCACGACATCAAGGCCGGAGTTCGCAAAGTGCCTCAGCCCGTTTTTGACAATCTGCGGCGAATCCCCGTTGTTTTCCTCGCCGTATACCTCCACGTTTGCCTTCTCGCACATCGTGCGGAGCTGCACCAGGGCGCCGGGACGGTAGGTGTCCGCGCCGATGACGCCGACCTTGTAGCCCTGGCCAGTAAGAAACTTTGAGAGCTTTGAGGTGGCGGTGGTCTTGCCGCTTCCCTGGATTCCCAGCATTACGAGCCTGCTGGTCCTTCCCGGCTGGAACGAGAACTCGGTGTCGCCTCCCAGCAGCTTGGACAGCTCGCCATAGAGGATTTTTACAATGTGATCCTTTCTTGAGAGTCCGGGGGGCGGGGTCTCGTTGAGGGATCTCTGCTTTAGGTTTTGCGTGATTTCCAGTACGAGCCTGACGTTGACGTCCGCGTTGAGCAGCGCCCTCTGCACGTCCTTTGCCAGCTCGCCAATCAGCTCCTCGTCCACCCCGGAGGATTTTACGATTTTTTTGATGGCGGCGCGAAGGTTGTCCCTCAGTCCGTCAAGCATGACTGTCTAATTCAGCCTCCAGTATTTCAAATCTTCCTCTGTAGCCGTCCCAGGATCTCCTGGCATCCTTGATTGTTATGGGTTCCGAGAAGAGGGGGCAGTCGACCACAAAGGTCTCGGCCTCGCCGCCCTCGAAGCTCATGTTGAATCCGTGCCTCTGCGACAGTCCCTCTAGGTCGGAGAGATCGTCCCGGGTAGGATGCCTGCCCAGCCAAGAGTCATCAAGCCCGTCGGCTGCAACGCTTGTGATTATATAGTCAAAGCCCTGCTCAAGCAGGCCCCACATGTATCGGGCCTGATCTACCCCCCACAGGGGGGCTACCGCCTGCAGGCCTAGCCCCCCGCAGGCGGCCTCAAAGCGCGACCTTTGAAACTCGCTGAGTATTCCGCCGTGAACGATGCCGCCGATGCCAAAGTCGGCCTTTGCGCGCCCGAGCGCATCGCGTATCAGATCCACCTCGTGGTCTGGGTCGGTTCCGCGCGCGCCCGAGTGCAGCAGTGGAATCCGCATCGACTCGGACTGCAGCCTGGTAAACTCGACGTTTGGATGGTGCAGGAGGTGGCTGTCGTCTGACTTTGGACGGACCACTACCAGGCAGTCGACAGAGTGGCCCAGTCGCTGCGCTGCATGTATTGCAAACGTGCTGTCCTTGCCCCCAGAAAACAGCGCCGCCAGCCTCATGCCCTTCGGTAAAAAGCCAGGCTAGATATCTCTTGTCAATAAAAAAACAGATGCCTCAACACTCATAATCCTCATCAAAACTCAGATGGCTTTTCCGCTTCTCATCAGCACCCGGTCTAGACAGCACGCGGTGCTATTTTAGTCCTACAGGCCGTCTTCCTGGCCTTTTGCTCTTTGGCCTTTCCCTGCGCCTTTATGAGGCCACCGCCACTTGCCGGCCGGGCACGAAAATCAGACACAGGCAAATCTGTGCGCAGCTGAAGTGGAGGTGACTTCAGGAATGCGCTTTTTGATGATCAAGGACCCCAGTCGACACCGTGGCCAGCCCCTTATGCCCTTTTTTCTTAAATGCTGCCTGGCAGTGCATGGCGTGTTTCAGTTTATGCCGGCGAGTAAGGGGATGTCGGTTGCTGGCAGGGCTTGGGTTTTTCACCACAGGCCATGCATTTGCGACGGGCAGGCTGCCAACAAAAGAGGGCAAGGCAATAAAACGCGCTTTGAAAAACATCAGCGCCAGGGGTAAAATGAAGGCTCCTGAGCTTAAACTTTCAACAGATGCTGATAAGTGTAATAGTTTGCCCCTCTCCCGAGATACAGCGTGGCAGGCGTGATCATGAAGGCTCCGACCAGCAGTGTCGCCTAAGGGGTAGACTCTTACCTGATAAGGCTGGAGACAAGCTCCTAAAGACCGTCAACGAATTGGATGTTGAGCTTGCAGTAACATGTTGAAATATCGTGAGAAATCATACTGCAGAGATAATAAGTTGGTGACTCTTGACCTACTTCTCCCAGCCTGTCCAAACAGGCATCATTAGTTCGGCCAAGATCTCATTGATTGCTCAATTGGCTTTATCCGCCTGATTTTTGTTTTCACATCCCATATTAAAAGTACAGGTATGAGATAGTTTGTTGAACACATGATAAAAGCACCCCCACCGTAGTTATGGTGATGGATCAACCCCTCGCTATGCATGCGCTTCACGCACTAACCGTTGAATGGGGCAATCCGAGCTGCTGTGCTCCTGTGCTTCGCGCACTGGTAGACGACTGCAGCTTCTGATCCATCAAGGCCAGGAGGAAGGAAACCGCCTGCGGTGACTCACCTCCTGCCCCACCACCCACCCAATGATCTGGGAGGGTATGACATACCGTACTAGGACAAGGCAGGCGCAACTGCACCGTGCAACCAGCGTTGGCCATAAAGTGAGCCACGATCTAGGCATGGATCAGAGGAAACTAGGAACATCGTCGTTTCCACGACGGGTGTTTTTAACATATAGTGGCGATTGAAAGTCTTTGATCATCAAAAGACGCCTTCCTGCGTAGTTTATGCCCGCATGTGCTCAAAAACTTTTAATCGTCACTATAGATGCATGACCCGGACTTTAGGCACAAAAGATTGGCCACATTTACGCGTCCAGGTGCGGTTGTGCAACAAGCTGGCGCAAACTCCATAGTCTCCTCCCTCAGGCGCCCAAGGTAAGAACGCCCGCCGGTGACAGCTAGGCACATGCTTGTATGCAGCTGCGATTTTTACGCTTGCCCATCAAGTGGACGTGGTCTCATACGTGCCCTTTGTCCTTGCCTAGCTTTTTGTTTTTGTATCTTTTGTCCTTGGGCTTTTTCTCACTCGATTTTCTTTCAGGCTTTTTGTCCTTGTGTCCTTTGTCTTTGACTTCTAGCTCGATTTCAATATCGGTCTCGATTGCCTTTTCGCAGTGAGGGCATGTGATGTGGATTTTTTTCTTGACTTCATACTCCATGAATAGTGATTGCAGGTGCTGCTATTTGAAGATGATTGGGGAAAAAGTCTTCACAAAAGCGCCCCACAAAACGGTTCCAAGCTTGAAACAGTTCAGTACAAGCTGGGTCACATCTGCAGTTTTGATTTTATCTTGGTTATGTCATTTTCTATCCTCTCGAACCGAGAGTCAAGCATCTCGTGGATGTTGGATGAAAGGCTTCGGATCTCCGCTGTGGTCTGATCCTGCTTGTCCAGCATCTGTTTCTGCCTTGTGTCAATGCGATTCAGGTACATGGCACTGGTAGCAAAGCCTTCGACAATCTCACTTTTCATGTTTCCTGTCACTATCTGGAATGTCTTGAACCTTCCGGCGTCCTCCGAATACTGTACGTCTATATCATCCACCTGCACCGGCTCTTTGCTGTCCCTTATTGAGTCAACAAGCCCCTCAATGTCCTCCCTTTTGCCCTCACACTCTATCAGAACCGTGTCGTCCTCAAGGTTCTCGACGCGTCCGACGATTCTCCGGCGGCCTGCCTCCCCCCTTACCTGGTAGCGAAAGCCGACACCCTGGACGATTCCGCTTACATGTATCCGTGCAGCCTGTCGCATGTTCTCACATATGCTGTGCGTTGTTATTATGTTTTACACTCATGATGGAGTTGTCCAAAAAACTTCCAAGAGGCCGCAACAAGTTGCCAGTCTGCCCCCGGATGCGGGCAATTTCATACGAAGAACGGGACATTTTCGGCCAACCGTGCACGAAAAGCAATGCAAATATCCATGCAGACCATACCTTGCGGCAGTATTGCGGTCCAACAGTACGGGATTCTGATAAAAAAATTACACCGTAAGGTTGTAGCATAGTACGCGAGCGAATAGCTCGACTGTGATGGTTCCGTCCAGCTTTGCACGCAGGACGGATCCGGTTCCTTCATTGCCAAGAACAGGGACTCTGCCTAGCTCCTCTGGTGATATGCACGCCAAAACTCGTTCGGCCTGTCATGCAGCCACTGCAGCATCCTAGTCCCGTCACCCCGTTTGCGTTCCCGGAATACGAGAACGTCGAACCCACCAACAATTCCGCAGAGCGGGCGCTGCATCCCGTCGTGCTGCAGGACGAGATAAGTGGCCAGATCAAGGGCGGTCCGGTCCGGATGAACAGGCACGGATAGCCCTATATGCACATCGACGTGGAAGCTGCAGGGCAAGTCCATCGTAATCGAGGTAGCCAAAATAATCCATGGGCAGGTGGGCCCCATACAATGTTTTACTGTATGTGGTCACGTCCCCCTGTTGACTAGGCGCGAAAATCATAATTGTACATGCCAATTCATGCCTGATTGATAGAGGTAGGTGACCTCATACGTTTTACTTGTTTCATAGCATGCAGGATCTATCACATGCATGATCAAGGAATTTCTGTTGATCATGGAAAACCGACCAGATCTGGTCAGAAATAC
>CAYGCI010000059.1:0-8985 GCA_964348355.1 uncultured Nitrosopumilaceae archaeon
TGGTGATTTTCGGTCAAGTTTCAGATTTTAGGCAGGGTTATGCAACAGTCTAGTTGGTTAAACTCCTTTTTAAGTGTCTTAAGAGGTTCGTTGGTATGAGTTTGCCCCTCAGGCGGCACTGCCGTCGTTGCCGTCATGATCACGCCTACCACGCCGTATCTTGGGAGAGGGGTAAACTCTTATGGTTCGTTGTGTGGGATCACATCCCATGTTGGCCGGGACATGTGACCTCATACGAAAATTTTAAGAAAAACAACAAATCCCTTCTATTATGTACCGCCTCGTGCTTGCGGCCGCCGCCCTGTCCCTGCTGGCCATATCCGTTCATGGTATACAGGCCGAAGTCCCAAGCGAGCCCGAGCCCCCGGCAATCCCGCAGCCCAAGCCCATACCACAGCCCATACCCTCGCCCACGCCCGAGCCGATAAAGGATCCATTTCCAGAAGAGTCTGACTCCGAAAAGGTAAAGCGGCTGACCCGGGAAAACCGGGATCTCAGGGCCGAAAACTCCAAGCTGGCCAAGGACATTGGGGCGCTAGAGTTAGAAAACCTGCAGCTGCAAGACAAAATCGAGGAGCTGACCCTTTACATCGCAGAACTACATGAGGTGCTCAAAGAACGGCTGGACGAGATTCTTCGGCTGACGGGACAGATCACACAGACGATCTTTGCGGGCACGGCCGCACAAAACCACGCGTGAGGGTTACGCCCTTTTTATGGATTCCAGGGAATGTCCCTTGTTGACAACCATCTGGACGACTGCATCAGCGGGATAGTCTATGCCGTGCTCCTCCTCAAAGTGATTCCTCAACTTTTCAACCAGCGAAACACTCGGATCCCCATCTAGCCTGTAGGCGCACTCAAACCCATAATCCCGGCATGCAAGCACTGTGGCCACTAGTCGACCGTACCAGTCTGGATATAAAAATCATGACCACGGACCTGATCAGTTTTTCCCCGCATGCCGCATTCCTGCAAGACCCGGCCTCCGGGGCCGGGGACGGCGACCTGACGGCAGCAGGCCCCGGTGCAGCCGCTAGCCGAGCCTGCTCTCTATATGATCAACATATCGGGAACTAAAGTCACTGAACAGCCTGATCTTGCCCTGTGGAAGCGCCATTGCACCGGGCCTTGAGTTGAGCGTCCTGTGGGCGCGCAGCTGCTGCGCCCTCAACGCCCTCAACTCCCCGACATCCCTTCCCTCCAGGTTCCTGATCAATACCTCGATCTCTGCCTCCAGCATCTGTCTGGTCGCCTCCAGGCCCGGCTCCGCACCCAGTATCTCGCAAATCTTGATTCTGCCAAACGCAGGATCATTGAGATCCATCACTGCCTTGGGAATCCCCCGGTTCCTATAAACCCAGTTCACCCGGGCCATGTGAGCTGGGCGATCGGACGATACCCGGCAGGCTTGTCGATGAACTCGGTTATGCAGTGCGTACAATTGAAAATCAAGCATTTTTTGTCGAAACATACACGATGCATCAATATGTTCAAATTTTTGGTGTGCATACTATGGCACATACATCCGATGAATCAAACTCTGCAAGCTGGCGTGATAGTACAGGCGGCAGTCCGGACTTGGTCGACATGTTATGAGCCGTCTCGCCCCTCCAAGTCTGCCGATTCGGACTCGGACTCTGGAATGGGCCTTGGCGGATCCACGATTTCGGCGGCACTCGGGTTGATCTGGCCGTACTCGTCGTATAATTCATAGGGGTCATGCTGGGTTCTCCGTTCAGCCACGAGTCTCGAATATCTTGCCGGAGCTGATGTCGTCGTACGTCCAGTTGTATTTTTTGAAACACTTGTCTAGGCCGCTGCATGATAAACTAGAAGTATGGTTGCCCTTCAAGGGTACTGTGTATGGAAAGCAACTTTGAGATCCTGGGCATTTCCAACAATTCCACGCAGCATGAGATTCGTGAGGCGTTTAGAAAACTGGCACTGATGCACCACTCGGATCGCGGCGGCGAGGACGAGCAGTTTAAAAAAATCAAGCAGGCATACGAGGATCTAAAGCTCGGAAAAAAATACCCCGATACGGACGAGGAGCAAAAGAGAAAGTCCAGGGTCTACTCCGGAGATTCGGATGATGATATCATAAAAAAGAACAGGCTTCTTGCAGAGGAGATCTCAAGGGACATGAAAAACGCAGAGGAGTGGATCGCCGCGCTCAGCCGCTCCAACTCAAGCGACACGCGTCTTTTTGGATCAAAGACGCTGGGGGAAATCGAGTTTGAAAGAAAGACATCGGGGGCAGTTTCCATCAGGGGCAACTACATGGCAGGAAGGCTGACCTATGACGGGCCTATACTCATGCAGGGCAACGTCACAAGCCCCTCGTGGAGTCCCGAGCACTCCACCGTGATCAGACTCACCAGGGGCGACTTTAAGATGGTAAATCCGATAGACAACAAGTACAAGGTTGAAAACGGCTCCAAGATCGTAGTTGATGACGGGGACATTGTTATTGGAAACGCGTTTGGCAGAAAGGATCGGATACAGGATCCGGGCGGAAGGGTGGGACTGTACAACACAAGGGAGCACAGGACCGAGCTCAACGCCCCAAACGGCAAGGTAATCATTGAAAATGCAGTCAATACCGTGTCAATCAATGGGGATACCGTAATCGCGCTGAACCTAGAAGATGATGTAAAATTACGGGGAAGGGAGATCCTGATTTATGGCAGCAAGGTGACATACGACGTGGAGATCGAGCTGGCAAAAAACGGGACGCTTCGCTTCTTTGAGGGCTTTTCCGTCCAGGGACTGAGTGATGACTGCTTTATCAAGCTTGACAACGGGAAGTCCATCAGGATGTATGACATCAAGACCAAGAGAATCAGGGATTTGCCTAGGGAATTTGTCCCAAATTCGGGCAGCTTCGGCAGGGACGATACCATGGTGGGCAAGGGATTCACCATAACATATGACATGCTGGATGGTCTGGCAAGACCTGCGAGCAAATCCGGCGGCTGGGCGTCCCGGCTTGGATTTGGCAGGGACTGACACTGCTAGTTGAGAAAAAATAAATTAAAAATGATTGGACGTTCTAGTCGACTAGTTCAGTCCAACCTTTCACGAAGACAGAGTTCTTGTAGAGTGGAACCGGTTGTCCAACGGTAAAGTCCATCGGCCTCATCCAGAATATTGCCTTTGTTGGGCAAACGCCGATGCATGCCCCATCGGAGATGCATCTTTCCGGGTAAAAGACAAACGCCTTACCTCTCTTCCAGCCTTCTACTGGTTTTACTCTAAGGACATCAGGACCTAGTGACGTACAGATTTCCACACAGAGTGCGCATCCGATACACATTTGTTCGCTGATGTCAGGAATAATTCCTACTGGCATAACGATATTTTTCAGGAATCGGATCTTAATATAACTTGCCCAAAAACGGGAGATTATAACGGCGTTTGTGAATTTTATAACACCGTTTGAAATCCTGATCGCGTTTTACAGGCAAAAGACTTTCTCGGTACTGTTTTCCCTCGAGAGCGCCTCAAGCTGAATGCCGTTTTGCCTGCGCACAAAAAATTTCGAGATCAGTCCGGAATCCAAGACGTGCCTTCCAGTGGGATGCAGTATCCAGCCCTCGCCCTCCCTGAGCCTTGCCACGCTACAGAGGAAGATCTTCCCCCCCGCAGCTCTGATGGAGCTTGACAGCATCATCATGCACGAGTTTGCATACATTCCCGAATCCCTTTCATCAAACACGCTAAAAAACCCGTTTAGCGAGTCAACGATCAGAACCGTCTGCTGCGAGGATGCACGCGTGGCCAGCTCCTTGAACGTACCCACCCAGTTCTGCCTGTCGGGGGAATAAATCCGCAGGTTGTCCCCCCTTGGAACCATCTCCGAGTTTACGTATCCAGTAAACAACTGATCAAAGTCCAGCAGCATGACCGGGTCCGTGCAGGCGCCAATTATTCTCCCTATTGCCGCCTCCTTGGCAAAGGCGTCATGGCACAGGACCGAGTTGACATGGTTTGGAAAGCAAGCCAGCACACCGTCAGGATTTTTATCCAACAGAAGCCCATTCCCCTGCAGATATAATAATGAACTTGGATTCAGACGACATCATAAGCGACTTTGTCCACGGGGATAAAATTTACCTGAACAGCGCCTCGGTCTCCCTGATGCCCGTACAAAGCGTGGACGCAATGAGGGAGTTTCTGGTACAATACAGCTCGATTGGACCCGATTCTGCATCATCGGGATCCTTCGTGGCTGAAAAATTCAGGAGCGCCAGGAAGGTAATATCCCAGATCATCAACTCCGAGCCCGACGAGGTGGTCATGACCCAGAGCGTGACTGACGGGGTAAACCTCGTCGCAAGCGGCCTTTCGGTCTCGCCCAGCTCGGAGATCATCATCAGGGGGCTGTCCCACGAGCATCATGCAAACTTTTACCCCTGGCTGAAGCTTGGCAAAAAATGTAGGCTGCGAAACATCGAAATCGACAAGAACGGATTCTTCGATCTTGACTGCCTGCAAAGAGCGCTAAATCCAGACACAAAGCTGGTTGCGCTGAGCCATGCGCTGTACAACACGGGGGCCATTCTGCCCGTGGAGCGGGCAGGCCACCTTGCAAGCGAGAGACAGGTTCCGTACTTTGTTGATGCGGCCCAGACGGTCGGCTGCACGAATCTTGCAGATGTCAAAAGGATCAGGTGCGACTTTATGTCCTTTAACGGCTCAAAGTGGCTGTGCGGCCCGATGGGCACCGGGATTTTCTACTGCAGGCGGCAGTCAGGCGGGCTGCTAGAGCCGGCAGCCATCGGCGGCGAGTCTGCAATTCTGCATGAGGATGACCGGCTGGCATACAGGGGGCTGCCCTACAAATTCCAGACGGGATTTAGGAACTATGTCGGCCTGGTAGGTCTAGAGTCGTCGGCAAGATACGTATCCGGATTCGGGCTAGACAACATACGCAAAAAAATCACCGGGCTTGCTGGCCTTCTCCGCCAAGAGCTGCAGAAAATTCCCGGCGTCACCTTGTACGGGCCGGCCGAGGAGGAGCGGCGCACCAGCATAGTCTCCTTCTCGATTGACGGCCTTGAGCCAAAATACGTGGCTGAAAGGCTTGACAAGGACGGCGTTGTACTGGCGGTACGTGAAATCATGGAGCGCAAAATAGTCCGCGCCTCGCCGCACCTGTTCAACTCCGAGCACGAGATGCTCAGGGTCGCCGAGCTGGTAAGGAGGCTATGATCCTCCCTGCTCCTCGATGACCATCATCGTCAGCGTCGACTGGACCTTGGGAATCTTTCTGATCTTGTTGGTAATGACTGAGCGGAGAAGATCCGCCCTGTCTGCGGTTACCTTTATCACGATATCATACACGCCATAAACCCCCTGAACCTCGTACCTTAGCTCGTTTTCGGCATCCAGAATCTGCCTGACCTCCGCAATGATTGACTCGTCTGAGCCCAGGTCTGAATTCAGCAGGACGTACGCAGTAGGCACACTCGGGATTGCCCATGTGAATATTTAACCTTTGATTAGATCAAAAAACGATTTATCCTGACCCTGCCTACCCAACTGCATGCTGGTAGACCTCACACTGCCCATATCCGAGGACCTGCCGGGCTTTCCCGGCTCGCCTGCCCCGGGGTTTCTAAGCTGGTCTGATCTCAAGGAGGACGGCTACAACCTGGAGCTGCTGTTCATGAGCAGCCACTCTGGCACCCATATTGACGCCCCGTACCATTTTGTGCGCAACGGGCAGACCGTAGACGAGGTTCCCGTAGAGCGCCTGATGAGGACCGCAATCCTGATAAAAGCCCCCAAGGCGGCAAACGGGGAGATCTCCAAGTCCGACATTATATCATTTGAGCAAAAAAACAGAGTCATTCCGGATCAGAGCACGGTAATCTTTCACACAGGCTGGCAGAAAAACCTGTCTCGGAAAAACTATTTCACGCAAAACCCCGGACTCTCAAAGGCTGCCGCAAGGTACCTGGCCTCCAAGCATACCAACCTCGTAGGCATCGACTCGCCCAGCATTGATCCCGGAAGGGATCACGGATTCGGCGCGCATCACCTTCTCTTGAAAAACGACATCCTGATAGTGGAGAACCTCTCAAACCTGGAAAAGATCAGGCAGGTCGAGTTTTCCTTTACCGCCCTGCCCCTGAGGCTGAACGGCGCCTCG
This sequence comes from uncultured Nitrosopumilaceae archaeon, assembly GCA_964348355.1. Taxonomy (GTDB): domain Archaea; phylum Thermoproteota; class Nitrososphaeria; order Nitrososphaerales; family Nitrosopumilaceae; genus JAWVZS01. The sequence continues at coordinate 6,161 of CAYGCI010000059.1, forward strand.
GGCTCGCCGGTAAGGGCCGTTGGGGCCTATTGAACCAGATGAAGGCGGTTTCTCTTGTAGTCTTTTGCCAGCCTGCCCGTTATTGGAATCGGATGCCCGCACCTGCACGCGTTGTCGGGATCCAGATTCCACTCCTCTATGTCAAACCCGTGCCTCTTGACTGCTATGGCGCCGCACTCCGGGCAGTAGGTGTGCTCTAGGGGGTGGCCCGGGACGTTTCCTAGGTATGCATACTGCAGGCCCTCCTCCTTGGCAATCCGGTGGTGCCTCTCCAGCGTCTCGATCGGCGTCTGCCCGAACTCCATCATCTTATAGTCCGGATGAAACCTCAGAAAATGAATCGGCATGTCTGGGCCGAACTCGTCGTATACGAACCTGCACAGCCTTCTCGCATACTCCAGGCTGTCCCCCACCCCGGGAACTATCAAATCCGTGATTTCCACGTGGATGTCGGTCTTGTCCCTTATCTCCACCAGCGAGTCAAAGACCGGCCCCGGATCCGGCACCCCTATGTATCTCCTGGTAAAGACCGGCTCTGCGCTTCCCTTGAAATCCACCGTTATGCAGTCAAGGAACTCGGACATCATCTTGACGGTATCGGGGGTGTCGTATCCGTTTGAGACAAAAACGTTGTACAGTCCGTTTTCCCTGGCCAGGATCCCGCAGTCCCGGGCAAACTCGATGAAGATGGACGGCTCGTTGTACGTGTATGCTATGCCGTCTGCGTTGTTCCAAAGCGCCTCCTGCACCACCTGCAGGGGGGTCATGTCGGCCCCCTCCACCTTTCGCCTCTGGCTGATGTCGTGGTTCTGGCAGTATCTGCACAGCCAGTTGCACCCGGCAGTCGCAATCGAGAAGACCCTCGAGCCCGGCCTATAGTGCACGACCGGCTTTTTCTCCACGGGGTCAACATGTCCTGCGATGACCTTTCCATATGCGAACAGCTCCAGTTTTCCGGAGACGTTGCCCCTTATCCCGCAGAGCCCTATCTGGCCCTTTCCGATTTCACAGTACCTTGCACATGCAGTACAGCGAACCCTTTGATCCCCCAGTTTCTCGTAAAGAGATGCCTCCTTGCCCATGGTTGATGTCAGTTTGCGTGAAATTTAAGCGGATCCCGCCGCAATCCTAAAACGGCGGTGACATCCCAGCCCAGCCATGAGCAGACCCGGAAACATCTGGAGGAGGGTTCACGGCAGGATTACAAAAAAGCCGACCAACTTTTCATGGGTGATAGGGGGCAAGCTGGCAGGCTCTGGAATGCCCACCTCCCCTGCTGAGTTTGACTGGATAGTGGGACAGGGCATATCCTCGATTGTGACCATGACCGAGGGCGCCCTGCCTGAGGGCTGGACGCAAAAGGTGGACTATCTCCATGTTCCGACCCCCGATCTTACCGCGCCCGGCATGGATGAGATCGACGCCGCTGTGGAGTTCATCCATGATCAGATCGGACGCAAAAAACCCGTACTGGTACACTGTGCTGCCGGGATGGGCCGCGCAGGCACGATTCTTGCCTGCTACCACGTGAAATATCTCAGTTATTCGGGCCCCGCAGCAATCGAAAAGATACGCAGGGAGCGCCCGGGCTCGATTCAGTCTGACATGCAGGAGATTGCCATCTCGCTGTATGAAAAGCACGTAAGGGGCTAGTTCTGGACCAGCTCGGAGACCAGTTTTCCATCCACGACGGTTATCCTGACGGACTTGTTTTCCTGAAAGACCAAGACAAGCTCGCCGTCTGCCTCCTCGACCTTTACAAGCTCGACCATCTTTATCGGATCAAATTTCCCCATTTCTGACCCCCTCTATTCCGGTATTGAGACGGTTTCAATCCTTCCGTCACTGGCCTTTATGAACATGAACCTGTTGTCCTTGAAGATGATCGTTATTCCGCCCTCCTTGTCCGGCTCCTCTACCTCGAGTACCGGCTGTCCCAGGAGCCCGTCGTATTTTGCCATGATTGCCTGCATTCCCCGCTCCTTATATCCTAATTGATTACCAGCTCGACTTGCCCCGAGGAGCCCTTTATGCTGTCCGAGCCGGCATAGTCGTGCTTTTGCCACGACGCAGACACCCTGGCGCCGATCTTGTGCCTGCCCCTTCCCAGCTCGGATGCCTTGAACTTGATCTCCTCGTCAAAGTCAAACAGTTCCCGCCTGACCTCCTCCTCTGTCAGCCTGACATACGGGACAAAGTTCTTTGCTACCTGGACCCAGACCCTCTTCTCCTTCATCGGGTTTACCAGCTTTGGGTTGCGCGTCCAGAAAATGGACGCCTTTCTGTAGGTGTCTATCGGGACTCCCAGCTCCCTTTTCTTGAAACCGCCGGAGGCCAGTCTTATCCCGTACTTCATCTTGAACAGGTTGTCGTTGTTGTTGTATGCGTCGGTCCAGTTCTTCTCGTTAAAGGCCTCCCTGATCGCCCCCCGGACCGCAAACCTTACGCTGACGGCGACGGTCTCGCCCTCAGTGTATTCCTCCCTTGAGCTGACCAGCTCAATGTCCCCTATGCGGCTTTGGTCCATCATCCTCATGGTGGCCCGCCCGCCCTTAAAATATCATGCATGCTCCGCAGCTGGTATGAGTTTACCCCTCAGGCGACGTTTCCAGTCAGGGTCTTGGCGACCATTTCACTCACGTTGCAACCCTGGGCGCGCCAGTTCATCGTGCATGTCATCAGCACGGTGAACATCTCCATGCCCTCCATGGTACGGAGTCCCTGGAATATCTTGCGCGCAATTACAGACGGCCTCAGCATGCGCTCGGCCAGGTTGTTGGTGGGCTCCATGCCCGGATACAGCACGAACGTGTACAGGTATTCTG
>CAYGCI010000060.1:0-8931 GCA_964348355.1 uncultured Nitrosopumilaceae archaeon
TGGTGATTTTCGGTCAAGTTTCAGATTTTAGGCAGGGTTATGCAACAGTCTACCCCGGGCGGCACTGCCGGTCATGGCCTTTATGATCATGTCCGCCACGCCGTATCCGCGATAGGGGACAGGCCCTTGCGGCGCACAAGGTATGGCTTATATTAAACTCGCCAGGCATCAGGGATGAATTGCTTCCCGCACAACAAGGCTATGACAGGGCCATCACGGTATTCTCGCCAGACGGCAGGCTGTACCAGGTGGAGTACGCCATCGAGACGGTACGCAGGGGAACCATTGCAGTAGGCATCAAGACCACGGAGGGCATAGTCATCGCCGTGGAGGAAAAGGCAAGAAAGCTGCAGATTTCAGATAATGCCCAAAAGATATTCCAGATTGACGAGCACGTGGGCGTGGCGGCCGCCGGCTACATCCCCGACGCCAGAAGCCAGGTGGACAATGCAAGGTTCTTTTCTCAGAGCAACAGGCTGATCTACGACGAGCCGGTGGAGGTCGAGACGATTGCAAAGCACCTGGCCGATCAGAGCCAGCAGTTTACGCAATATGCGGGAGTCAGGCCGTACGGCGTGGCATTAATCCTTGCAGGCGTCGACAGGGGCCAGGGCCAGCTGTACCTTACGGATCCGAGCGGCACGTTCATCTCATACGACGCAGTTGCAATCGGGGCAAACTCGGATACGGTTACCGGCTTTCTGGAAAAGTCATACAAGGAGGACATGTCGCTAGACGACGCGTCCGCGCTGGCCACCGCGTCAATCTACCTTGCAAGCGAGGACAAGGAGAATACCGAGAACATCAGGATGGCGCAGGTCAAGGCGGCGACAGGCCGGTTTGAGCTGGTCTCAGACGACCAGGTAAGGGCATACGCAGATACTGCAAAAGAAAAGTTCCCGGCAGACCGGAACTAGGCCGCACGGGGCAGCCGGGGCCGAATTGAAGACATCCATAGCCATCCCGGACTCCTGCCTAGGTGACGGCCCCACGAACCTGGACAAGTCGCGAAAGGTCGCAGAGATTGCAAGGGCGTGCGCAGTCTTCGGGGTGGGGACGATCTACGTTTACGAGCACGGCGGGGGCAGGGAGGACAGGGCCCTGCTCCTGACCGTCCTGCGGTACATGGACACCCCGCAGTTTCTCAGAAGGCGGCTGTTTCCCAAAATGAACGAGCTAAAGTACGCAGGCGTCCTGCACCCGCTCAAGATTGCAAGCCACGTCACGCCCGCAGACGGCAGGAAAATCAGGGACGGCACGGTTCGAGACGGGATCATCGTAAAGGCAAGGGGCCGGATGCTTGCAGACTTTGGAATCGGCACCCTGCTTCCATACAGGGGCAGCATAGGGGCCGGAAAGAGGATAACTGCAAGGTTCGGCTCGGGCGCCCCCGAGTTCAGGTACAAGGAGATCCTCAGGGAGGAGGCCCCCCGGTACTGGGGATACATAGTAAAGGAGAGGGGGCCGCTCTCAAGATTCCTGGCATCCTGGGATGATGCGATAATCCTGACGTCCAGGAAGGGAAGGCCGGTCTCCGCCGAGCAGATCAGGAACTACCAGAGCATGACTGCGCCGCTGCTGGTAGTGTACGGCTCGACCGACAGGGGAGTACACGAGATCCTCGGAAGGAGCCCGGGCAGCGTTCCAAACGCCAGGGTCCTTGACTTTTTCCCTGCACAGGCAACTGAGACGGTCAGGCTGGAGGAGGCCATACTGGGAACGCTGGCGATGCTCAACCTGCCATGAATAAAATAGGATTCCGGCGGGCAGCCCACATGGAAAAGAGGAGCTTTCTGATCCTTGCAATAGGGATGGGGGCCTTTGGCGTGGTTGTCGGGGGGTACAGCATCTACAGCTATGCTGCCAGACTGCTGCAACCGTGAGGATCATTTCTTGATAAAAATTTCAGGAAACCGCCCAAAAATGTAGTAGGTATATAATGGGGCTGGCGACTTTTTTCGTTTATCAATGGGACATAGGAAACACAGCCAGCCGCGCAGGGGAAGTCTTGCATACCTGCCCAGAGGCCGCGCCAAGAGCATGGAGGCAAGAACCAGGATGAACGGCTGGGCACAGGCCGGCTCCGACGAGCCGCAGCTGCTTGCACACTGCGGATTCAAGGCAGGATGCGTCCAGATAGTCACAATCGACGACAGGGAGCACGTCCCAAACCACGGAAAGCAGCTGGTCAGCCTGGGCACGGTCATATCCACGCCGCCGGTCAGGGTCCTGGGGATAAGGGGGTACTCAAAGGACAGCACGGGGACCCGTGCAAGGTTTGACGTCTATACGGACGACATTCCAAAGGAGATCTCAAAGGAGATCAATCTCAAAAGCGCCGAGGGCGCCATCGACAGGGCAGAGGGGCAGCTGTCCGGAATCAGGGAGGTCTTTGCAATAGTCGCGGTATCGCCGAGGGCGGCGGGCCTGGAGCAAAAAAAGCCGTACGTCTTTGAGGCGCCGGTCAGGGGCGGGGACGTCCAAAAACGGTTTGCGTTTGTCAGGGATCTCCTGGGCAAGGAGGTCAGGTTTGATCAGGTATTCAAGGAGGGCTCCGGCGTCGACGTTGCGGCCATCACAAAGGGCAAGGGATGGCAGGGCGTCATCCAGAGGTACGGCGCAAAGAGAAAGCAGCACAAGTCAAGAAAGACAGTGAGGGAGCTGGGCTCGCTTGGCCCCATCTCGCCGCAGTACATCATGTATACGGTTCCAAGGGCGGGGCAGATGGGGTTCCACCAGAGGACAGAATACAACAAGAGGGTCATGGTCGTGGCAAACGCAGGCGATGAAGGGACGCGGATCAATCCGGAGGGCGGCTACAAGCACTTTGGACTGGTCAGGGGGGATTACGTAATACTAAAGGGCTCGGTTCCGGGAACGTACCGCAGGCTGGTCAAGATGAGAAAACAGATCAGGAACGAGCCGGACAGGATAACAAAGCCGAACATCCTGGAGATAGTCGTATGAGGGCGCAGTCGTACTCCACATCGGGCTCAAGGGACGGCGAGGTGGAGCTTCCGGCGATATTTGAGACGCCGGTGAGAAGGGACGTCATCCAAAAGGCGTACATCAACCTGGAATCGCACAGGTTCCAGCCAAAGGGGACCCATCCGACGGCCGGCATGGACGTGGTCGCAAGATCAAACGACCCGCCGACCGGGCGGGGCACCTCACGCATTGCAAAGATGCGCGGGGGCGGCGGCGGACGCCAGGGCCAGGCCGGCGGCGTCGCATCGGTGAGGGGCGGAAGGCAGGCGCACCCGCCGAAGGTGCAAAAGACCATCCACAAGAAGATCAACAAAAAGGAGAACAGGCTTGCGCTGTGCTCTGCAATCGCGGCAACTGCATCAAGGAGCCTGATCGAGGCCAGGGGCCACAGGGTCGGCACCAACGAGTCATTTCCGATTATCATATCAGACGACATCGAGGACGTTGCAAAGACGCAGGATCTGACCGCCGTCATCGGCTCGCTGGGACTCTCAGAAGACGTCGACAGGCTCCGGGGCAGAAAGGCAAGGACCGGCAAGTCCTCGCTCAGGGGAAGATCAAAAAAGGTCGGAAGGAGCGTCCTGTTTGTCACATCCTCGCCGGAGAGGCTGTCAAGGGCCGCAGGGGCCATCCCCGGCGTCGACGTGAGGTCTGTCAGGGAGCTCAGCGTGCTGGATCTGGCGCCGGGCTCGACGCTGATCAGGCTGACCGTATACTCCAAGGCGGCAATCGAGGAGATTTCGAGGATCAGATCCCCCCACCTGGAGCTGATGGTGAAGGTGCGATGAACGCGGATCAGGCAATGAAGGTGATCCTAAAGCCGTACATCACCGAAAAGACGTTTGCACAGGTGGAGACCGAGAGCAAGATCTGCTTTATCGTTGACAGGTCGGCCAGCAAGCCTCAGATCATCGAGGCCATCGAGGCGCTGTACAAGGAAAAGGCGACCGGTGTCAACACGGCAAGGACGATCTACGGGAAAAAGGCCTTTGTGAGGTTTGCAGACACGGCAAAGGCCAGGGACCTGGCGACCAAAATAGGAATGCTCTAATATGGTCCGCAGATTTTCGCTTGTATTGCCAGAGGAGAATACAGATGGTTAAAGAGTTTGCATACAGGGGGGTTGCCCACGAGGAGCTGGAGAGCATGTCGCTTGAGAGGCTGTTCCAGCTGTTCAACTCCCGCCAGAGGAGATCCCTGACCCGGGGGATTACAGACAACAAGAGGAAGCTTATCGAGGAGATAAAGGCCGCAAAGGCAGGCAGGATCTCGGCGCCCATAAAGACGCACGTCAGGGACCTGATCGTCCTGCCGTACATGGTCGGCGTCACAGTCAACGTGTTTTCCGGAAAGGAGTTCGTCCCGGTGGCAATCATGGAGGAGATGATAGGGCACTACCTGGGAGAGTATGTCATCACCAACAAGCGAGTCCAGCACGGCGCCCCCGGCGTGGGCGCCTCGAGATCCAGCCTGTACGTGCCGTTAAAGTGATCAAAATGGGGAGGTTCGACTATGCATTCCAGTATTATGACTCGGCAAGGCACACCAGGGCATCCATCAGGGAGGCCGACATCTCGCACAAGCACGCAAGGGAGATTGCGCACAGGATCAGCGGCATGAGGCTGGAGAAGGCAAGGGACTTTCTGCAAAGGGTCGCAAACCTCGAGAGCGCGGTGCCCATGCAAAGGTTCAAGAGGCAGGTCGGGCACAAGTCGGATCCCGGCGTGATGGCCGGCCGCTACCCGCAAAAGTCGGCAAGGCAGTTCCTAAAGCTGATAGACAACCTGGAGGCAAACGCAGAATACAAGGGGATGGATCTGGACAGGCTGAGGATTGTCAACGCCACAAGCCACAAGGGGGTCACGGTAAAGCGGTTCACCCCGAGGGCCATGGGGAGGGCCACCCCCAAGAACAACGTGCTCACACACGTGGAGCTGGTGGCGCAGGAGGTATAGGCATGTCGATTAAAAACGTAATCAGTGACAACTACAACATGATGCTTATCAAGGACTATCTCAGGGAGCAGATCAAGGACGCGGGGTTTTCGCACGTCGAGATGGCAAAGACGCCGACGGGCACCAGGGTCTCGCTGCACGTCACAAGGCCGGGAATAGTCATAGGCAGGAAGGGCGCCGGAATCAAGGAGCTGACGGAGGTTCTTGGCACGAGGTTCGGGCTGAAGAACCCGCAGATCTCAGTAGAGGAGATCGACAGGCCGGAGCTGTCGCCGAACGTCATGTGCAACAGGATTGCGACGCACATCTCGCGCGGGATCGCCTTCAGGCGCGCCACCATGTGGACCCTCAAGCAGATCATGGAGAGCGGCGCAATGGGCGTGCAGATTACCGTATCGGGCAAGCTCAGGGGGGACAGGTCGGCGTTTGAAAAGCACACCCAGGGGGTGCTGCCGAGGGCAGGACACCACGCCGAGGTCATAGTATCAGAAGATATCGCGCACGTGGAGACGCCGATGGGGCTCATCGGTGTCAGAATCAGGATTGCAAGGAAGGAAAGGGTGGTTCCGGAGTTTGAGATGAGGGCCGAGAGGCCGAGGCAGGTCAAGGATGCGGAGACCGGCAAGATGCGTGACGAGACAGAAAAGGAGCGCAAGGCCAGGACCGAGTCAGAGCAGATTGCAATGGAGGAGGAAAAGATGAAGAACCTCGAGACGCTCGAGGAGGAGGAGGCGAGGCTAAAGTGAGCAGGATAAGCATGAAGACCATCAGGCAGCTAAACGAGTCGGATCTGAGGCAGAGGATCCAGGAGGCCCGGGGGGATCTCGGAAGGCTGCGCACGGACGGCGCAAAGGGCACGCTTCGCAAGGAGAGCGGCAAGATCAGGGCAATCAAAAAGGACGTTGCAAGAATGATGACCAGACTGAGCGAGCTGAGGGGCCAATGATAACGGAGGGCAACATACTGAGACACGAGCTTGTCGGACTGCAGGCTGCCGTGCTGGACTCCTCCAACGCGCAGCTGGTGGGCACATCCGGACTGATAGTCGACGAGACCAGGTCCACGCTCGTGCTGCGCACGCAGTCGGGAGTCAAGACCGTTCCAAAGGACATAAACACGTGGGCCTTTGAGGTGTCGGGCCGTCAGATACGCGTCGAGGGCGGCCGGATAGCAAGGCGCCCGGCAGAGAGGCTGGTGATCAAGGCATGACCCGGAACATAGGGCTGGACGTGGTCCCCCCAAGCGAGCAGTGCAGCGACGTGCACTGCCCGTTCTGCGGAAGGCTGCCGGTCAGGGGGAAGATATTTGAGGGGATCGCCACCGGCACAAAGGCCAGGCAGACCATAACCCTGCAAAAGGACACGCCGACATACATGGGCAAGTTCAAGAGGTATGCAAGGAGCAAGAGCACCATACACGCGCACGTCCCCGGGTGCATCTCGGTAAAGGACGGGGACGTCGTCAGGGCCGCAGAATGCAGGCCCATATCAAAGTCGGTCTCATATGTCGTAGTGGAGGTAAGGGGGTAGTGTCGCAGGGGCGCAGCAGGGGCAAGACAAAGGGGGTAGCCGAGTTCAGGCCGTATGTCACCAAGGCGCTTCCCGTCGGCGCCGAGATCGTCTGCGCGGACAACTCTGGCGCCAAGATCATCGAGATTGTCATGGTTCCCGGACACAAGACCAGGGTCTCGAGGCTGCCGGCGGCATCCGTCGGGGACTTTGTAAACGTGGTGGTTAAAAAGGGCCCCGCCGAGCTCAGAAAGCAGGTGTTTGGCGCCGTAATCATAAGGCAAAAGTATCCGGTAAGAAGGCTGAACGGCGTGCGGGTCGCATTCGAGGACAATGCGGCGGTTCTGATGACCCCGGAGGGCGAGGCCAAGGGCACCGACATCAAGGGGCCGGTTGCCGCGGAGGCCTCAGAAAAGTGGCCGAGGGTCGCAAACTTGGCATCAATGGTGGTATGAGATGAAGCCGACAAAGATGAGAAACTCGCAGATATACCGCGCAGCCAACGCCGCCCGAAGCTCGCAGGCCTCCAGCCCGCTCTCAAAGGGGCTGCAGGGCAGGTACGCAAAAAAGTCCGTCAGGGTCGTCGCCGGGGACGCGGTCAGGGCGGTCCGGGGCGAGTACAAGGGGGTCGACGGAAGGGTCGCACGGGTCGACACCGCAACGGGCAAGGTTGCAATAGAGGGGATCAAAAAGGAAAAGACCCGCGGTGACAAGTACGACGTGCTCATCCACGCATCAAACCTCGTCGTTACAGATCTCAACCCCGATGACCGCTGGAGGATGAAGAAGATAAAGGGCGAAAAGGGGACGTCCCACACTCTGGCGCCCTCCGAGCCAGAGGCCGGGGACTCGGGCGGCCGGGTCTACCTTGGAATACCCGAGTCAGGAACAAAAGATCCGTGGTCAGAACAAACTAGATCCGAGCCCGCGCCGGGGCAGGAGGCAGAACCGGAGCAAAGAGACGAGCATCGGGCCATCGACGGTACGGATGTGGCTAGCCAAGAAAAGTGGCCCGAGCCGGAGCAAAGAGACGAGTATAGGCCCACCGATGACGCAGATGCGACCGTCGAGGGATCCGAGCCCGCGCCGGGGCAGGAGGCAGAACCGGAGCAAAGAGACGAGTATAGGCCCACCGATGACGCAGATGCGACCGTCAAGGAGGGATCCGAGCCCGCGCCGGGGCAGGAGGCAGAACCGGAGCAAAGAGACGAGTATAGGCCCACCGATGACGCAGATGCGACCGTCAAGGAGGGATCCGAGCCCGCACCAAGGCAGGAGGCAGAACCGGAACAAACTAAAGACGAGGAAAGACCACGGGAGAGAGAGGAATAATGGTAAGCATATCGGGAAGTAAAAAGCTCAAGCGCCAGATGGCGCCCCTGTTCTGGGGAATCGGCAGGAAGGACAAGAGGTTCGTAGTCACGGTCAGGCCGGGCCCGCACCCAAAGGGCCAGTCAATCCCAAGCGCGGTATTCCTGAGGGACACGCTGAAGATAGTCGGCTCGCTGAGGGAGGCAAAGTCGGCCATCTATTCGGGCGGCGTACGGGTGGACGGCGTGGTCAGAAAGTCGCTGCACCACGGCATCGGGCTGATGGACGTAGTCGAGCTGAGCAACGTCGGCGACATCTACAGGCTGGTTCCGGGAAGGGGGTCGCCGCTGACGCCGATAAAGATCAGCCCCGAGGAGAAGACGAAAAAGCTCTGCAGGGTCACATCAAAGGTATCAATCAGGGGCGCAAGGACGCAGATAGGGTTCCACGACGGCAGGACCGTCATTGCCGACACCGACGCAAGGCCCGGCGACACGTGCCTGATCCAGATCCCCGAGCAGAGGATACTCGAGACGATGAGGCTCGAGGAGGGCGCGCAGATCATAGTTACAAAGGGTACAAACGTAGGACAGGCCGGCACCATCGAGAAGATCGAAAAGGGCACGTTCAGCCTCCCAAAAAGGGCGCAGATAGCCCTGGGGGACAGGAGGATCGAGATCCAGGCGGACAATACGATGGTCGTGGGAAGGGACGGGCCGGCAATCCAGGTACAGTGATATTCATGGCACAAGAGACGCAGCAGACAATGAGGAGGATATACCTGGAAAAGGTGGTCCTTAACATGGGAATCGGCAGATCCGGGGACGCAATCGAGGCGGGCAAAAAGTGCCTCGAGCAGATCTCGGGCAAAAGGCCAAGCGCAAGGGAGGCCAAGTCGACGCTCCGGGACTGGGGGGTGAGAAAGGGCGAGCCCATCGGCGTGGCGGTGACTGCCAGGGGCCAGGACGCAAGGATCCTGCTAAAGAGGCTGCTGGATGCCAAGGCAAACGCGGTAAAAGCCAAGTCGTTTGACGGGTTTGGCAACTTTTCGTTTGGAATCCGCGAGCACATAGACATTCCCGACGTAAAGTACGACCCGCAGATCGGAATCCTCGGACTGGAGGTGGCAGTGGCGCTTGCAAGGCCCGGATACAGCATCAGAAAGCGCA
>CAYGCI010000061.1:0-8799 GCA_964348355.1 uncultured Nitrosopumilaceae archaeon
CGTTAACCGGTGAACGTGAACGATTCGAACACATCTAGATAGGTATCATACGTTTCATCATCGACTATCTTACCAAACGCCACCATGTAGGCTTGTTTTCCGTCAGGTGCCATGATCACCCTAAGTTCACGTTCAGCGCCATCAGTATCTTCAATGACACGTATATAATATTCGCCTATCCCATCTTTGACCGAATAAGATTCACTTAGCGCCGCAGGAATACCGTCGATCACTTCACCAGGACGGTAGTGATTATCAAACAACTGCCTTTTCAAATCCTGCTCAGGCAAACCCTCCACGCACACACTCAGATCAAGATTGGGCTTCCACTGCTCATATGTACATCCCAATATCATGGCATTGTACTTATGCACACATTCAACAAGCTCGGAGTCATCAAGGCAGTCGCCCCACATGGAAATAGTCAGCCTATTGTAATACTCAATATATGCATCTTTGGGCGTGTCGCTTGAAGTATGCGTTGGTAGTATTAATATCGCGGGCTCTGGGGATGAATACAGATCCTCATTCATGCTGTAAGCCAAAGCTAGAAATGGGGAGTCGGTGATAGCGGAGATAAAGTCCAGTATTTGTGAACCCTGTTCAGCCAGCACGGTAACCTTAAACGGAAACGTGGTACTCGCACTACCCCAACCATCAGGCAATTCAACAACAGCACCACCAGGAAGGTTAACGATATCCTCCCTTTCACCACCAACATTGATGATCCCCATCTCAATCAGCGCCTCAATTGCATTGATAAACTCGGCATCGGATATGATGCCCTCACCCCAGGCCAACGCGAGGGTCTTGATCCATGCCGGTATCTCGTCGCTGGACTGTGCATGGGCAAGGCCTGCACTGCCTGCAAGGATGGCAATCAAGACGCCGGTAACGATTAGCTTCACTGCATCTCATGCAAAGGGCGACTAGAAAAAGGTTGGGTTTGGGCGGTAAACCGTTAACGGTTTACGGTTAACGCCGGAATCACATAATCAAGCCTGCCAGGAAATCCTAATTTTTTTATTTCAAGGCATCTATCGCTTCTTTCATTTCTTCTATATTACCTCCATCTATCGCTTTTTTTGCTTTTTCTACTTCTTCATCTGGCACTGCAGGAAAGCGTACTTCATCTGGCGCGTCATCACCAAACTCAATTTCAATGTAGTTCTTCTCTTCAAAATAACTGACCCAGACGGGTGACTTGGTGCGGAGTAACTCAAGATAAATTGGGAATCTATCCGGAGATTCATACAGGAGAGGTGCACCACTACTCACGAAACGGCGTTTACGCTTAGTCCCCTCAAAAACTATAACCAATGATTCTTTGGCATTAGTCCCCCAGAGATGAATCGTATCGCCCGTCGCCGTGACCTGATAGTCATCAACTTCAAACACCACCATAGCAAAGATCCGCCCATATGGGATAAAAAAGGTTGGGATCTGGGCGGTTAACCGTTAACGGCTAACGCCGGAATCGCCCCGGAGCCTGCCAGAACCGAGCGCAGCAGGGCGGACTTGCATCCTGGCCTTGTGTACAGCCGCATCCAGCGCGTCCCATTCCTTGAGGGTCAGCGGTATGCTTGCCCTTTTTGTCATCTTGGGTTTACGGTTAACCCTGCCCAGCTTGGGGTCTTGAGCTCCTGGTTCTCCCCGAACACGTCGTCAATCCGGGCCTCAAGCTTGCCTATCTTCTGCGATGAGAATAGGCCTTATGGTTTCTCTATTGATCAGTACAAATACACCATTGGCACAGCTGGTCTTGTTGGAATACAGCGAGATTTACTGCAGAAACTGCAAAAAGGTGATCGGGCGCTATAACAGGAAGTTTTACACCGAGGACAAAATCGGGGAGTGCCTGAAATCAAGCCATGCCGAGCACGTAAGGGAGGGACACCAGGTGGAGATACGGCTGATGAAAAGATCTAGCTGATCCTTTCTATGGCATCGTTTAACGAGGAAATACGGATCGATTTTGGACTGTGAAAGCCGGCATTCCAGGGCTGCCCGTACAGCAATACAGACCTGCCTTTTTCAGCCAGTGCAGATGCGTTGAGTGGCGAGTCATCGATGAACACGTCATAGTCAAGATCGGCCTTGAGTGTTCCGTCTACGACGGAGACATAGCTGTCGTATGATATGTCATGAAGCTTCAGCCATTGCCTGACAAATCCGTCCGTAGACCTCTCTCGGGCCGTAACAATGTCGACCCGGCCGAATTCCTGCAGCCTCTTTGTGTTCTCTGCGAGGTTTTTTTCGGTCGGCGGGATGGTCCTCCAGCCCTTCCAGCAGTCTGACAGCTCCCTGTAAAAGTCATATCTGTCAATGCCATGGAACCTCCAGAAATCCCAGCTGGTGATCTGCTCCTTGGTCAGGTGGCGGCGGTGCCGGTTGCTTCTTTCAATCCAGCAAAGTATGACGTCTGCTAGCACGCCATCGACATCAAGGGCGATTTTCATGAAAATCAGCCAAGTGTCTGCTCGAACTCTTGCAGGATCTTCTTCTGATCCTTGCTCAGCTTTTCAGGCACGTGTACTACAAATCTGACGAAGAGATCCCCCCGCCTGCCGGAGTTCGGATATGGCAGTCCCTTGCCCTTTAGCTTCCTGATGGAGTTGGGCTGGGTCCCCTCATCAACCCTGATTTTTTCGCTCCCGTCCAGGGTGGGAACGAACGTCTCCATCCCCAATGCCGCATCGACGATTGTTATGTCTTGGTCATAGAACAGGTCGACGCCGTCATGCTTGAACTTCGAGTGGGGCAGAACCCTGACCCTGACTACAAGATCCCCGCTCGCGCCGTCAGGCACGTACTCGCCCTCCCCGGGAATGGTATAGTCGCCGGTCTGGGTGCCGGGGGGGATTTCAAAGCTGAGATGCTTGCTTCCCTTGGTCTTGCCTTGGCCCCTGCAGGAGGTGCAGGGATCGGCAATCGTCATTCCCTGTCCGCGGCACGAGCTGCATGGCACAACCGTAACAAACGACGCAAATCCCATCTTGCGCTGCTGCCTGAGCTGTCCCCGTCCATTGCATGACGTGCATCTGGTCTTGGAGGTTCCGGGCCTGCAGCCCTCGCCGCCACAGGTCTCGCACGGAATCTCCTTTTTTATGTCGATTTCCAGCTTTTTTCCGTGCAGGACCTCCTCTAGCGTGATCTGGGTTTGGTAGAGCAGGTCGGAGCCGCGCTGCCTGCCATAGCCGCTAAACCCCCTGTCCCCGCCAAACAGGTTTTCAAAGACAGAGTCAAAGCCCCCGCCCCCGCCTCCAAACAGGTCGTTAAAGTTGAAGTTTGTGCCCCGGAAGATGTCCTGCTGGCTGTACTGGCCGTCTATGCCCTTATGTCCGTACTGGTCATAGGTCTGGCGCTTTTGCTGGTCGGACAGGACGGCATACGCCTCGGAGATTTCCTTAAAGTGCTCGGCGGCCTCCTCGGACTTGTTTCTGTCAGGGTGAAACTTTAGCGCCAGCTTTCTGTACTGTGCCTTGATGTCGCCGACGGAGGCGGACTTGTCAACCCCCAAGACCTCGTAATAATCACGTTTGGAGCTCATTTCTGCTTAAAGGTACAGGCTATCCTTAATTTGCCTTGTTAGTGGAATCGTCAGACTGGGGCTCTGACTGCTGGGCATTTTCCTGGCCGGCTTGGGCATTTTCCTGGCCGGCCTGCTCGCCAGAACCTGCCTGCCCTGCCCCGGGGGGAGGAGTCATGTTCTTGTACAGCTCGGTTGTGACCTCATTGACCAGGGCCTTCAGCGACTCTAGCTTTGGCTTGAGCTCGTCTGCACCCCTGTCCAGGACCTCCCTGACCTCCTTTATCGCATCGGAGATTTTGATGCCCTGCTCCTGGGAAATCTTGTCCTTCAGGTCGTGGTTGATCAGCTTTTCGGTCGTATACAGGTAGCTTTCGGCCTCGTTCTTGAGCTCGATGGATTCCTTTTTCTTTTTGTCCTCGTCGGCAAACTTTTCGGCATCCTCCTTTAGCTTTTCAATCTCGTCAGGGGACAGCTTGGAATTGGACTCTATGGTAATCTTTGCCTCCTTTTGCGTGCCCAGATCCCTTGCCGTGACGTTGATTATGCCGTTGGCATCAATGTCAAACTTCACCTCGATCTGGGGAACGCCGCGGGGGGCCGGCGGTATGTCAGTAAGGTTAAAGCTGCCCAGCGAGACGTTATCGGCTGCCATCGGCCGCTCGCCCTGGACAACATGGATGGTTACGGCCGTCTGGTTGTCGGCGGCGGTGGTGAACGTCTTGCTTTTGGAGGTGGGTATTGTCGTGTTTCTCTCAATTAGCGGCTCGCGTACGCCTCCGAGCGTCTCTATTCCCAGTGTCAGAGGGGTCACGTCCAGAAGGACGATGTCGCTTTCAACGTCGCCTGCAATGATTCCGGCCTGGATGGCAGCGCCCATGGCCACGGCCTCCATCGGATCCACGCCCGACTCTGCCTCCCTTCCAAGTGCATCGCTTACGAACTTTTTTACCATGGGGATTCTTGTCGGCCCCCCGACAAGAACGATCTTGGTGATGTCAGATGGGGTAATCTTTGCATCGGCCAGCGCCTTTTCAATTGAAGGCTTGCAGCGGTCAACGACGGGCTTGATCAAGTCCTCCAGCTTTGCCCTTGACAGTCTTTGCTCAAGATTTTTCGGACCGCTTGAGGGATCATGGGCAACAAACGGCAGGTTGATGTCGGTCTCCATGACGGTGGACAGCTCGATTTTTGCTTTTTCGGCAGCCTCCCTGATTCTTGTCATGGCAGTCGAGTCCTGGGAAAGATCGGTTCCCTCCTTCTTTTTGAACTCATCGACAACATGGTCAATCAGCGCCTTGTCCATGTCGGTTCCACCCAGCTGGGTGTCGCCAGAGGTACTCATCACCTCAAAGACGCCGCCGCCCATCTCCATTATGGTGACATCCAGCGTGCCGCCGCCAAAATCAAAGACAAGAATTTTCATGTCCTGTTTTGCCTTGTCTAGGCCAAAGGCCAGCGAGGCGGCTGTCGGCTCGTTGATTATTCTGACGACGTCAAGGCCGGCAATGGTACCGGCATCCTTGGTTGCCTGCCGCTGGTTGTCATCAAAATATGCGGGAACCGTAATCACGGCCTTTTCTACCTTGTCGCCGGTAAAGGCCTCGGCGTCCTTTTTGATCTTTTGTAGGATGAATGCGGATATCTGCTGGGGCTTGTAGTCCTTGTCTTGAATCTTGAACATAAAGTCGCTTCCCATCTTCCTTTTTGCCGCAATAATCGTGTTTTCGGGGTTCGTCACGGCCTGTCTCCGGGCAGGCTCCCCGACCAGGAGATCGCCCTCCTTGGAAAATGCGACCACGGAGGGAAACGCCTTTCCGCCAACGGTGGCGCCCTCTGCTGCAGGAATGATGGTCGGCTTTCCGCCCATCATGACTGCCGCCGCAGAGTTGCTCGTTCCCAGATCAATCCCTATAACCTTTGCCATGCCTTCATCACTTTCCTTTTTTTGATATTTCGACTAATGCTGGTCTTATAACTCTATTATGAGAAATATATCCCTTCCTGATTTCCTTCGTTATGGCGTTATCATCTAATTCCGAGTCGGAAATGATGGAAATTGCCTCGTGAAGGCGGGGATCAAAGATCTCCCCCAGTGCATTGATCGCCTTAATGTGGTATTTTGCCAAAAAAGAGTCCATGTTTTTGAGAATCGACTCCAATCCGGCCGTATCGGTGCTGCTTGACGCGTATGCGTCCCTTGCACGGATGAAATCGTCATAAATTTGCAAAAAGTCCAGAAAGCACTTGTCGATCTGGTTGTTTACGCCGCTTTCAATGTAGGCGGCGGTTTTTTTCTGCAGGTTGGCAAAATCAGCCAGTGAGCGCTTGAGTTTTTCCTCATAGTTTTGCAGTTCTGCGCCTTGCTGGGAGACCATCTCAAGCAGTTCCTCCCTTGAGAGATCCGGGGACTGACTGTCGGATTTTTCCTCATCAGCTGACTCGACGGGGATTTCCGTCGGTCCCGTGCTCTCGGTTTCTTCAGCCATACAGGATTCTGGCGGATTTTCTAAATTTATTCTTATTGTATGGTCTCACACAGCGGGTTTGCCTTGATGACAATCAGCTCGTTGTATTTGCCGCTTTTGGACATGCTCTCATGGTCTTTTTTTGAGCAGGAAACCACGATTGTGGTTTTGTCGCTGTGGAAAAGATCCAGCGACGGATCCTCATATGCCTCCACGTCGCTGATATAGTCGCGCAGTCTGGTAGTCAGCGCTTGCAGCATCTCGATCTTGTCCCCGCGCATCTCATGCTGATCCAGCGTCCATGACAGGGCAATCTTTGTCCTGCTGGCCTTGAGATCGTGCTTTTTAAGAGTGCCTCGAATCTCGTCAGTCAGTCTTTTGACATAATTGTCAATTCCCTTTATGCTGCCATTAATCAGATACATCAGCGAGTTTGCCCCCTCAAATGACGAGCCCAGTGACCTCAAGTCGTACATTCCGTTTATCATGTCGTCAAGGAAGATGTTGGTAAACTCGTCTAGTGCTAGATCCTCTTTGGTGACCTCGTCCCGGGCAAACTTGCACACCTCAAGAATGCTACACATGTTCGAAAACTGCGCCAGCACGTCGATGGCGTGAAAGTGTTCCGAGGCAGACAGGTTAACGAACTTTTTCCCTTTCTTTCCGGTGGCTAGCAGCTCAGACAGCCTGCCATCTGGCTTTCCATTAAAGGAGCCGACGACCTTTGGCGAGTGTATCTCCGAGACCGGATAGTAAAAGTAGTTGACTGACTTGCCGACCTCGAATCCGGTAACGTGCTCTAGCAGGGAAATGTTTTCGTTGTTTCCGCCAAAGCCTACGGGTATGTTGTATACAATCGAGCTGTTCTTCTTCATTGACTGGGATGCGTCTTTGAATTTTGAATTAATGTCAGTCTTTGTATCCTGGCCTACCTTGCGTATACGCGGAGTAAAAAACAGGTACTGGGCCTTTGAAATCGCAACGTCGATGGGCTCCATGGGAAGCAGCGGCTCGTCTTCCTTGAGGGCAGAAACATTGGGGTATGTCCTGGCGATCTCGGCTTTTAGCGAGATTGCAGAGGGGGTGGACTCGTCAATCAGGGACACGTCGGCTCCCTTTATGGCCATCTGGCATGCCAGGGAATAGCCCTCGGTGCTGAGTCCATAGACTACGACTTTGCTCCCCATGACGGGTAGTTAGAAAGGGGGCCAAGAAAAACTTATTGAACCGGATTCTCAAGCAGGTTTTAGTTGAAAATCTGGATAGACATTCTGACTCCCAAGCAGCTGCTGTTCTTTGAGCCGGTTATTGAAAGGCTGCAAAAGAGGCATGCCGTCGTATGCACTGCCAGGAGATACGGGGAGCTGTCAAACCTGGCAAAAACCAGGCGGCTTGGGCTGGAGTTCACAGGCAGGCACGGCGGAAAAGACACGGGGGCAAAGCTGAGGGCCAGCATACAGAGAATGAAAGGCCTTCAGCGGATCGTTGAGAGGGAAAGGCCGGATCTCACCATCAGCTCCTGCTCCCCGGATGCGTCAAGGGTTTCATATGGAATGGGGATAAGACACATAGGATTCTCGGACTCGCCGCATGCAACGGCAGTAGTGAAGCTTTGTGCGCCGCTGATACAGAAACTGCTCATTCCGTACATAATACCGAAATCAGAGTTTGTGCGGTTCGGCATTGAGGAAAAAAACATCGTAAAATATGATGCCATTGATGCGTTTGTAACTGCAGGACGCCCCGTTCCCAGAGGACAGAGCCCGTTTGCCAGGAATAAAAAAACGGTTCTGGTCAGGATGGGAGAGGAGCAGGCATCGTACATCTCCAAAAAAAGCCCCGCATACTCGATCATC
The DNA here is from genome assembly GCA_964348355.1 of uncultured Nitrosopumilaceae archaeon. Taxonomy (GTDB): domain Archaea; phylum Thermoproteota; class Nitrososphaeria; order Nitrososphaerales; family Nitrosopumilaceae; genus JAWVZS01. The sequence goes on from CAYGCI010000061.1 coordinate 7,854, forward strand.
GAGAACCTGTCCAAGGGCACCGATGCCGAGGTCGCAATACTGGGAAGATACCCGGAGCAGATCAGGGAGATTAAAAAACGGTTCGGGGGCAGGGTAAAGATCCTTACAAAACCGCATGATGGAAAGGCCCTGCTGATGAGCTCCGACCTGTTTGTGGGCTCGGGGGGGACCATGACGGCAGAGTCTGCCCTCCTGGGGGTGCCGACCATATCGTACAACGCAGTGCCAAATCTGGTGGAGGAGTACCTGGTAAAAAAGAGGGTCGTAATCAGGGAGGAGGATCCGGCAAAAATTGCAGGGCTTGCAGGCAAGATCCTGGCAGATGACAGGGAAGGGTACCTGAGAAGGGCAAAAAAACTGGCAAAGCGGATGAAGGATCCATACCCGGTGCTGATCAAGACAATGAAGCTTCTAGAATAGGGTTCTGTGTAATCCTGGACACCTGAGATGCGGATCTTCTCCGGATTGGGCTCGACCCGATTGGTGCAATCTCCCCGCCAACCACCGGGGAGATCATGCAGTGAAAAACAGAAGTTCATGAAGACTGGTTCTGAGGCACTCCATGGCGCCTTGATCCTTGCGAACTTTGGTTTCACACCATACAAACCACGTGGAGCATATCCGCCTGGCAGGAAGAAGATACCGTGACAATAACGACAAGATGGAGAGGCTGAACGGCGAGATTCAAGACCGTGAGAAGGCGTTCGGGGGATCTCAAGATGGACGCCGCCATACTTGACGGAATGGGGGTCTGCTACAACTATACGAAAAAGCACGGTTCACCAAACGGCCAGACCCCGGGCAGAATCGGCTCCGATAGGCGCGGATGGTACAAACAAGCGGAAAACCGCCATCCAGAACGCCAGCTTGAGCAAGGATTCTGCAAGACACAAACCTTCAATCCGGAGAAGATCCTCATATCAGGTGTCCGGGATTACACAGATCC
>CAYGCI010000062.1:0-8557 GCA_964348355.1 uncultured Nitrosopumilaceae archaeon
TGACCGGCTTGAAGTACCCGCCAAACGAGACGGGGTTGAGGTACTCCGGGCTGTCAGGCGCAAGCCTGGTTCGCTCAAGCAGCTTGCGCGAGAGGCTCAGTAGCAGGTCGCGCACCCACATCGGATCCTCCCGGCCGTATTGTACCAGCTGCTCCACCCTTCCCTCAAAGTCGCCTTCCAGTATGTCCTCGAGCATGCCGCAGAGCACCTGGCGCAGCGTGCGGGTGTATTTCTCGCGCGTCTCCTCTGCCTTGATCCCCTGGTTGAACAGGTCAAGCGGGGCGGCCTGCCCCACCCTCTCGAATTCCTCCATCGCAAGCTTCATCCTATTTTCATTTCCTGGAACGCATAAAAGGTACAATATAGTGGTGGACCGGAAGGGATTTGAACCCTTGATCCGATGCATGCCATGCACCTATCCTACCAGGCTAGACGACCGGCCCAAATCAGAAAATTCTGACTGATAAATCCTGTGGGAATTGGCTATTAACGTTTAGCGGTTTTGGAAAATTTCTGTTTGGAGTCAACATAAGATATTTAACCATTAGAAACGTCGTTAATCAGTGGTAGTAGACAACAAGGCAACCATAACTTATATTCAAACATTAAAAGAGGATCTGGGAATCTTCCGAATTGTTCCAAACGAGGGTGGGGTTCCTGACTTTCGTGCAGGCCAGTTCATCACCCTGGGACTGCCAAACCCCGCAGAAGACAACAAGATAGTCCGGAGGGCATATTCAATTGCGTCACATCCCGAAAACAAGCAGTACATAGAGCTGGTCATCAGATGGGTAAGAAAGCCACTTCCGGGAAGGTTCACCACCCAGTTGTTCAATGCAAAGGAGGGCGACGAGATCAGCTGGCTCAAGCCCTCGGGCCTCGCACTGGACATCAACGATACGCTTCCGGACGGCTCAAAGGACGAAAGGCGCATAGTGTGCATCGGGGGAGGAACCGGCCTGGCTCCGTTTGTCAGCTTTGCGCAGCACCTGCACGATATCGGGGACAGGAGGGAGATCATAGTATTGCACGGGGCAAGCTATGTGGACGAGCTCGCGTACAAGGGACTGCTCAGCGACCTAGAGATCGAGAGCCAGGATGTGGGCAAGGACAGGTGGAACTTCAAGTACAGGGCTTCAATCAGCAGGCCCCAGGAATGGTTTAACAGGTCGTGGTCAGGCCAAGTGGGAAGGGTCGAGACATTCCTGAGAACCAGGGAGGGGGGCAAGTCGCCGCTAGAGGAGCTAGCAGGCGAGGAGATAACCAAGGACAACACGATATTCTATGTCTGCGGATGGCAGGGGACCATTGACGGGGTAATGGACTTTCTAAAGCCAAAGGGGTTCGTCACGCAGCATGACAAGCGCGAAGACGGAAGCTTTGAGGTAAAGTACGAGTCGTACGGCTAGGCCGGGCATTCCGCACAGCTCAATAATTGAAATAGAGCGGGCTTTTAGAAAGTCCGGATGGCAACTGCGCTATACCTTGCACACATGAATCCCGTGACAAAGGCACATGTGGAGATCATTACCGAGCTAAAGGCAGAGGTAGACAGGGTCAAAGTCATGCCCGTGACCTTCAGGGACGGGGCAGATGAAATCAACAGCAGGAGCTTTCCGTTCACGTTTGGGCAAAGAAGGGAGATGATAAGCGCAGTCTTTGATGACGGGGTGGAGGTGACAGACGACTATACGTTTTTTGCGCCCTTTAGAAGATACGTCCCCCCACTGCTTGCACCAAAGTCATGGCAGCTGCGCAGGCAGATCCTGAGGGGAGTCAGGGGGGATTACTTTACGTACACCGGGGACAGGGCAGAAGGATGCATGCTGAGGATCTACAGGCTGAGGCCAAGGGTGGGCAAGAGAAAGCCGCTTTCTGCAACATCGGTCAAGGACAAGCTGTACCAGGCGGCAGTGGGGATGGATGCCGACTGGAGAAACGACGTTCCGGGCAAGGTTGCAGGCATAATTGAGAGGGACTGGGACACGGTCAGGAGGTTTGCAAGCGTCGAGGACAGGACCACGCGCATCGTCGGGATGAAGTTCCCAAAGGACGGGTACTAGGTAAGAGCCTGGCCAAAGGGGTCATGGATCATGAGGGCAATATCTTGCCCCCCGGGCGGCACGGCCGATCAGGATCCTTGTGATCATGCCACAACACCGCATCCACGGGAGGAGCAAGATCCGTTGATCATGCCAATGATTTTTTGGCCAAGCTCCAAACACCAGGCAGGGTCGTGCAACAGGATACGGTACCCGATGGGTAGTCGGCTGGGCCGCCCCGGTTCTCAGCCGTGTCGATTCCCCTCCTGCGGCAGAACTCGCGCCCCGGCATGCACGCCTGACTGATCAAAAAACCATGCGCCCCGTGTAGAGCAGAGACACGGGGTAAGCGCAACAAAAACGAGTGCATGACTGGCGCAGATGCCAGTCAGTCCGAAATCATGTGGTATGCGCACGCCGCCAGATCCCTGTCCGTGTGCTCGTCCAGGCTGCCTTTGCAGACAGGACACCTGTCGCGGTTCACGCACACAAAGCGCAGATGATATAAAAGGTCCTATTTTACGCCCGACTCTGCCCTTCTTGCAAGCTGCTCCACCATGAGGCACAGGTCGGCAACCCCTGCGCCCTTTTCGTCCTCCAGACTTGCCATTCTCCGGGCCCGCAGGTCGGTTTTCGATGAGCAGCCTGGCCGCGCCATCCAGGGCGAGGACGGGCACCACCCGGGGGTACTCTGCAAGCTCCGGCGCGTGGGTCTTGAGATAATTGCAGTCAAGCCTTACCGGCCCGGAGTGGCCCATCAGGTACTCCTTGATCAGGCCGGACAGCGGGGACTCGAGAGACGCCTCCTTGCACGCCTAGTCCAGATAACCTTTCACGGCTTTCAGGAGTTCTGATAAATCAGGCGGCAACCCCCGATACTAGCACAAATAGGTTAATTACGACTGGATTTCCAGTTGCCTTATGAAACTGCCGCTCTCAAAATACATGTGGCTGGACGGCAGGTTCGTGCCAAGGGACAGGGCCCGGATCCCAATCACAACGCACGCCATACACTACGGAACGTCCGTGTTTGAGGGGATCAGGGCCTACTGGAACTCAGAGAACCTGCTGGTCTTCAGGCTAGACGAGCATGTCAGGCGGCTCAGAAGATCGGGCGAGTTTTATGAGATGTCGCTGGGCTATACCGATCAGCAGGTCAAAAATGCGATCATCAACCTGTGTAAGAAAAACAGCCTGAGGAAATCAGCATACATCAGGCCCTTTTACTTTATCGGCGAGTATGGGATCAGCCTGCACGTCACAAGAAAGGCCCCGACCCACCTGGGAATCTACACGTTTCCGTTCGGGAACCTGTTCAGCAAGAAGGGGATTGCCGTTGGGGTGACCTCGTGGAGAAGGTTCTCAGACAACTCAACGCCACCACAGGCCAAGATGGGCGGAAACTATCTCAACTCGATCATTGCCACCCAGGAGGCAAAGAGGGGCGGCTACGACGAGGCGCTACTGCTGGATCAGAACGGCAACGTCAGCGAGGCCCCCGGCGAGAACATCTTCATCGTAAAGGGTGGTGAGCTGATCACGCCCCCGATAAGCTCCTCTGCCCTAGAGGGGCTCACCAGGGATGCAATAATGAGGGTCGCGGGGGACCTGGGCATCGGGGTCAGCCAGCGGGAGATCCCCAGAAGCGAGCTGTATACCGCAGACGAGGCGTTCCTCTCAGGAACCGCAGCGGAGATCACCCCCGTAAAGTCCATAGACCGGAGAAAAATAGGGGGGAGAGGGGTGGGTGCGATCACAAGAAGGCTCATGGACGAGTACGACGACATAGTGATGAACAAAAACGAGGACTATGCGCACTGGGTTACGGCGGTGTACTAGATGAGGATCGCGCAGGTAGGAACAGGCGGGTGGGGCAAGAACCATGCAAGAATCCTGTCGCAGCTGGGGGTCCTGTGCGCGGTCTGCGACGCAGACGGGCAAAGAGTCAGGGAGTATGCGGAGAGATACTCCGTCAGCGGATACAGCTCGGTGGACGAGCTGCTAGACGGCGAGGAGTTTGATGCGGCACTCGTGTGCACGCCTACATCCACGCACTACGGCATTGCAACACAGCTGCTTGAGGCAAAAAAGCACGTGTTTGTCGAAAAGCCGCTTACATACGACTCTGCGGAGGGCGAAAGGCTTCTGGAGCTCTCCGCAAAAGGCGGGGTCGTCCTGACGTCCGGGTATGTCGAGCGGTTCAATCCCGCCGTAGACATCGTAAAGGACTTTGTCACTACAAAAAAGTACGGCGAGCTGGTCATGCTCGAGTTCCACAGGGAGAACAGGATGCCGCTGCACATCAAGGATGTCGGGATCATCTACGATACGGCGGTGCACGACATTGACACCGCAATGTGGCTGTTTGAGGAGGCCCCGAACGTGGTTTTTGCCAGGGCCGGGCAGATAAGGCACGAGCACGAGGACTTTGCGTCAATCATGCTTGGATTCAAAGGCGACAGGGTCGCAATCATATCATCGAACTGGATTACCCCGACAAGGGTGAGAAGGTTCAATGCGGTGTGCACGGACGCCATAATCTCGTCTGACTTTATCTCCCAGGAGGTCAGAGTGGAAAAAAAAGAGGAGACCGAAATGCCAAGAAACGAGAGAAGGGAGCCGCTGCTGCTGGAGATCCGGAACTTTATAGACGCCATAGAGGGGAGGGCCGAGCTGAGGGTCAAGCCCCGGCACGCGGTAAACGTGACAAGGATCGCCGAAGCTGCACTTTTATCAAGCAAGAGGGGAGCCCCAATCTATCTGGAGTTAAAATGAGGAAGGAACTGCTGGAGATCTTGGCGTGCCCCATGGACAGGCACCACCCGCTGGAGCTGCACGAGTGCAAGACAAGGGGGGACACCGTAGTGGAGGGCGCGCTTTACTGCCCGAAATGCTCCAGATTCTTTGCGATAATGGAGGAGATCCCAATCATGATGCCCGATGAGCTGAGGGACAAGGACCGCGAGATGGGTTTTCTTGAGGGCAACAGGGAAAGGCTTCCGGATAAGATAATAAAGCAGGCATCGCCGTGGCATCTGTAGGATCTTGGTAACAAACTTTATCTCAGATACCGCAAAAATCGGGGACAATGCACAGGTATGGAACTTTAGCTATATAGGGGACAGGACGGAGATAGGGGACAATGTCAAGATCGGTTCCCTGGTGCACATAGACTATGACGTAAAAATCGGGGATGACTGTAAAATCGAGGGGATGGCATACCTGCCTCCGCTGACAAGGGTTGGAAACAGGGTGTTCGTCGGCCCCGGTGCGACGCTGACAAACGATCCGTATCCGTCAAGCGACAAGATGGCGGGAGTCACGCTTGAGGACGGGGTGGTCGTCGGGGCAAGGGCGGTGATCAAGGCAGGAGTCAGAATCGGAAAAAACAGCGTCGTTGCAATGGGCGCAGTGGTGACAAGGGACGTGCCCGAGGGGGTCGTCGTTGCGGGGGTTCCTGCAAAAACAAGATACACCAGGGAGGAGTACGACAAAAAGAAGGGCAGGTGGGCCGAGTCATGAAATGCCGGGGGCCTTCCAGGCAGCTATGCTGGAGCCGATCTGATCCTGCGGTCCGTGGGTGCGCGTCTCGTATCCCGGCTCCCGCAGAAACGCAGGACACATGGGGCTCACGCGGTTCCTAGTTCTGGTTTCCTTCAAAGGCGGCGCCATCCCCGGGAAACCTGCCGCAGGGCAATCCCCCAAGACTGCCAGGTTCCCGAGTCCCTCGAGTTTTCTGAGGGCCTGGGTAGCTTCTAGACCAAATAACCGATCATAATTTTGGCAGGTCGTACCTGTCTTGACACAAACTGGCTGGTTTTCAGTTGCAGACACTAGGCAGTCTCGCTTCTGGGCAGGAGATCCATGCCGTGCCAGAAAAAGACCGCATCAAACCTTTCTGGGCTGAGCTTTTCAACCACGCGCACGTCGCCGTGGATCACCCCGCAGATGTCCCCCCGGGGTCGGGAGCCTTTCCCTCAAGCTGACACTCCCCCGGAATACCTCAAGAATCATGATGCTTGAGAACCTGTTCTCCCCGAAGACGCCAAAGTGCTGCCGTTTTGCAACAGGTCAGCCCCTAGCCAGAACTGAAGTCACGTCCCCCTGCCGGACAGGCATGAAGACCACTGATGCCAGCAAACGTGCGCCTAGCTGCCAGTGGCATGGTGGCGATTGAGGATCCTTGATCATAAAAGAACGTCCTCCTGAATAGTTCGCGCCCGTGTGTGCTCAGGAACTTTTCATCGGCACCATTGGTAGCAATCAGGCACACGTTTGCCTGCAGTTGTGATTTCTATGCCTGGCCGGCTGTATCCTAGGCAGAGATGAGGCCGTCCCGAATCATGGAGCAAAGCTCCCTTCCCGTGCAAAACCTCGCGCCGCCGGAGTCTAGCAGATCCATGATTTTTGAATACATCCTGCCGCCCCTCATGCGCAGCACGTTATCATGCCAGATAATCGTGATGATCTTGTTGTTTCGCTGCAGGAGCTGCCTGAAAAAGGCAAGGAGGTTGTCCTCGGTTATCCCCATGTACGAGAAAAGGTACGCATCGACTATGGTGACGGGAAACTGGATTATCTCGTTCTGGCAAAAGCCAAAGTCCTCGTCGACCAGCTCGGACTTGGAGAACTTTAGCGACGAGTCGTACTGGAATCCCAGCTCCCTGAGCCTGGAGGGCAGCGCATCGTCATAGTTGAGATAGTGGACGCGGTTTCCTATGACTTTGTTCCTAGTTATGCCGGACAGCCCCTCGTACTCGCGTCTGATGTCTGTTATATCATAGACCGAGCCCGGATCCAGATGCAGCCCGATCTCCCAGCCCGAGTCCTCAAGCTCCCTGATCTGATCCCTGTATTCACGAAAGTCCCCGCCCTCGTATCTGGTCCTGAAAAAGAACGTCGAGCGGCAGCCGTGCCTCTCCTCGATGGACATGATCTCATCAAAGTTGTCGTATGGGTTGGCAGAGTCTAGGTTCTCCAGGACCGACTCGTCAAAGCGATCCCTCCTGTCCAGGATATGCTGCCTAGGGGGGCCCGAACGCCTCCAGTCAACGTCGTGGCTCAGAAAGACGAACCTTTCCATGATGAAAGGCGAGGGGAATAACGGTTTAAAGGTTGCCGCGGGCAGGACCCGGGGCTAGGTCTGCTGCCCGGCCGAGAGTATTTTCGGATCAGGCGACTCGTACACGCTGTTCTCGGCGGTGTCAGACTTTAGAAAGACGTTGGCGCCGACAAACGTCCTTGGGGCGATCTTGACGCGCTGCTTTATCGTGGAGTCAAGTCCCAGGGTCGAGCCGGAGCCGATCGTCACCCTGCCGCCGACATACACGTGGCCGGTAAGAAAGCAGTGATCCTCGATTTTCACATGGTGGCTGACGACGTTGGAGGACAGCATGCCCATGTCGTCCCCTATGCAGACGTGGGGCTGGAACACGTTGTTCTCAAGAATGATACAGTTCTCCCCGATCGTCGTCGTCCTAGGCAGTATGCTCGAGGAGTGTATATAGTTGACAAGCGAGTATCCCCGAGACTTGGCCCGCTCAAAGATTTTCTTGCGCTTTTGGTTTCGCTGCGAATAGCCTACCACGATTAGCATCTTGAAGGCATCCGGTGGATACATGTCCAGTATGTCATTAAAGTCAACAACAGGCAGCCCGTTGAGCTCGCCGCGGAGGGGGCTGTCCTCGGTAAAGGCTACGATCTCAAACTGCCCGTCCTCTTCTATATAGTCATACAGCAGCTGGGCCAGCTGGCCGGTTCCAAAGATGACGATTTTTTCCAACACGGACTATGCATGGAAAAATTATAAAAATGGATCTCCGGGCTCGGTCTTCCCAGACGTGTCCGGCTCGCGGCGGCGCAGGCGGCAGCATGCGGATCTGTAGTCGGCTTTGCCTGAGCTGCTTGGCCGGGAGCCGCTTTATGGGGGGGCGGAAGGCCGGAATCTAGCCTGCTGCATAGCTCCGATTCTAGGCACAGGAGACTGGCTGCCTTTACGCGTTCGGGCACGGTTGTGCAGCAAGATACGGGCAGACACTGGTCCGGCAAGAAACCGGCTCCCGAAATGCATGGATGCCAGTGAAGGCATGCCGGCAGCCACAAGCTCCTGATAATCATCTGCCGCCGGCCGGGCCGTTTTTTGGCCGCGCGGCACGAGGGGCCGGTGCGGACCCGCCCGGGATCACCCGGCCCGCCCCTTGACAAAACTATTATGCCGAACAGTGCAGCTGCAGTCCATGGGGGACATAGAGCTGGGGTTTGACTCGAGGGAGTTCAGGCCAAATACGGAGATCGTCGGCAGGATTACGGTAGGCTTTCCGGGCAGGTACGACGGGATAGTCATAAACTCCCAGATCCTGGACTCCAACGAGCTGATCACGTTCAAGGCCTACAACGGCAGGAGGATCTCCCGCAACGTCGCAAGGCTGTTTGTAGGCAGGGATGCCATGCCCGGTGGTGCCGTAGAGTTCACGTCGGCCTTTGAGTTCGAGCCGGAGGGGGAGCTGGAGGTCAAG
>CAYGCI010000063.1:0-8483 GCA_964348355.1 uncultured Nitrosopumilaceae archaeon
CCATACCCCTTAGCATTTCCCCGAACATGCCTGACAGCTGCCTGTACGGTATCATGAATGCGGTCCTGAGGGCGGCCGCGGCAATTATCCTCCTGACTCAAAAAGTGTGCATTGCAGATCGTTCCCTCTTTTTTGGGGTCCGCACCGGAGCTTCTACCACTTGCACACCTCGGTCCGGATGGTATCGCATGGTTTTCAGGAGTTCTGGTGAATTACGCGACAACCTCGCCTTGCGCCGGCGGGTGGTGGCTTTGACTGCCTTCCTAGGTCTTGGTGCACCATTGGAGACGCCACCTGATCGACGCATCTTTGGCGTCTTTACACGTGGCAGCTGGGATTTCTGGAAAAATTCTGGATGACGCCCGAGTCTAAGCTAGTCCGGATCCTCGTAGCCTTCCCTTCTGTCGCCGGCCCCCTGCGCGCCCTCGACTGGCCTCATCTTGGACCTTAGCACGTCCATTCTGGCCTTGTACCCCTCGGCGTATTCTAGCTCCGATGGAACCAGCGTGGCCGGATGAATAAATCCCTGGCTCCTGATGGCCAGCGCCTTTTTTGTGGCAATCTCCCTCACGTAATCCCAGTCCGGGGTTGAAAATCCGTCAAACGGACCCGTGAGCCTTCCCTCGTGCATGCTGAATACCAGAGACTCTACTATTGGGATGCAAAAGTCGATCGTAGCCGCAGAGTTTAGCCTTACGGGCATCAGGGGCATGTTGTGGCTTCCCCTCGTGTTTCCTGCAACGTAATGCGGGTTGTTAAAGACGCTTCCGGCCTCCTCTGTTGCCGGGAACTTTTTCTGCGTTCTTACTATGCATATGGGATCATCTTTTCCCACGTATGTTCCTGCAATGTTGTGCAGCCTGTCCGTTGACGCGGCGACGATCGGTTCGCCGTCTTTTGTCGTAATCGTGTCTACGACGTATCTTCCCGGATACATCAGTGCGGCCTCGATCGTCGGCTTGTCCTCCCACAGAGACAGCTCCGCAATCGAGCCCTCCTCCACGTCCATGATGTTCATCCTTACCCCCTGTGCAAGCGACTTGTTTACGATCAGCCCCGTGTTGCTGAGTCCGTCAACGAACATCCTGTAGAACGGATAGTTAAAGGCACCTGGCTCGGTCTTGTCTGCTGCAAACACCGTAAATGCCTCGTTTGGCCTCTCCTCAAACTCCATTTCTGCAACGCCCGGCCCCATCCCCTTGATGTTTCCCGAAAACGAGTCCTTTAGCAGGTCCTGCCCCGCGCCATAAAGCCCCTCGTTCCTTGCAACCTGGGTTCCTGCCATGAACGCGTCCCACGCCAGCTGGTGGATTTGCTTGTCCTCGACCCCCCTCGTATGGGTCAGGAGGATGTGGACGTCGTCCCCGCAGTATCCTATATATCTGTCAATCCACAAGTCCGGCTTGCCGTTGACGGTCCTTTTTACGGCCTCAAGCAGTCCGTTGCTGGGCCTCGTATGGCCCCCGATTCCCCCCACGTCGGCCTTGATGACTGAGACGGTAATTTTCATGGAATGACTCGTGTCCACTTTGATTTATGTGTAGGCTCTATTTTTCACCGATCCCAAAGAATTTCAAGATATGGGCGGATTTGTTGTAAAAATCGGAAAGGTAATAAATGCCTTCGAATACGAGGTGGATATGGCAGATAAAGAGCACCTGAACTTAATCGTAACAGGTCATATTGATAATGGAAAGTCCACAACCATGGGACACTTTTTAATGGATCTCGGCGTTGTCGATGAGAGGACTATTGCAGCCCACGCCGCCGAATCCGAGAAGACCGGAAAGGGCGACACATTCAAGTACGCTTGGGTGATGGACAACATAAAGGACGAGAGGGAGAGGGGCATCACCATCGATCTGGCGTTTCAAAAGTTCGAGACCCCAAAGTACTTTTTCACGCTGATTGACGCCCCGGGCCACAGGGACTTTATAAAAAACATGATTACAGGCGCATCCGAGGCAGACGCCGCAGTCTTGGTACTCTCTGCAAAGGAGGGCGAGACTGACACGGCAGTTGCACTAGGCGGGCAGGCAAGGGAGCATGCGTTCCTGCTCAAGACGCTGGGCGTAAACCAAATCATTGTTGCAGTCAACAAGATGGACGACAGCAACTATTCTGAGGATGCATTCAAGGCGGCCAAGGAAAAGGGCGAAAAGCTCATCAAGTCAGTCGGCTACAAGTCCGAGAACGTGCCGTTCATCCCGGTGTCCGGGTGGAAGGGTGACAACCTGGTAAAAAAGTCAGAAAACATGCCGTGGTATTCGGGCAAGACCCTGCTTGAGGCGTTTGACGACTTTGTCGCGTCAGAAAAACCGGTCGGAAAGCCGCTGCGCGTCCCGATCCAGGACGTTTACACGATTACCGGCGTGGGAACGGTACCGGTGGGCAGGGTTGAGACCGGCACGATGAAGCCCAATGACAAAATCGTCGTAATGCCCTCGGGCGCAGCAGGCGAGATAAAGTCAATCGAGACGCACCACACACAGCTGCCGTCTGCCTCTGCAGGTGACAACATTGGCTTTAACCTCAGGGGCATTGAAAAGAAGGACATCAAGAGAGGGGATGTCATGGGAAGTCCAGATGATCCGCCGAGGGTGGCAAAAGAGTTCAAGGCCCAAATTATCGTTATACACCATCCGACGGCAATCGCACCCGGATACACTCCGGTGATGCACTGTCACACAGCCCAGGTGGCGGCAACCATTACAGAGTTCGTCTCAAAGATCAACCCTGCAACCGGCGCAACCGACGAAGAAAACCCGAAATTCCTCAAGCTTGGAGACTCTGCAATCGTAAAGATCAGGCCGGTGAGGCCGACTCCGATCGAGACGTTCCAGGACTATCCGGAAATGGGAAGATTTGCACTCAGGGACATGGGCGCCACAATCGCAGCCGGGGTTGTCAAGGAAATCACCGAAGAGCACAAGCCATAGGTTGGACTGATTGACCAAATCCGCCCGTGTCAAACTCGCAAGCCACAGCCTCCACAAGCTAGACGGAGTCTGCGGCGAGATCATGGGCATCGGCAAAAAGACAGGCGTCCGGGTAAAGGGTCCGACCCCGCTTCCCGTCCAAAGACGGCACGTTGCCACGAGAAAGTCACCCTGCGGCAACGGCACCGAGACCTATGAAAAGTGGGAGATGAGGAGGCATAGGAGGATTATCGACATTAGCGCAGACGACAAGGTAATCAGGCAGCTGATGAGGCTGAAGATACCAGACGACGTCACCGTTGAGCTGCTGCTGACATAGAGGTTGCATGATGTCCGAAGAGCACGAATCCAGCGAGGGGGGCTTTGACGCCCCGCAGGCAGAAACGTTTGACGTCGTCTACTCATGCCTGAGGTGCGGGACAAACGTGTCCAACACGGATCTGAACAGGCTGCCAGAGATCAAGTGCATCTGCGGCTTTAGGGTGTTCACCAAGGTCAGGCCCCCGGTCGTAAAATCCATCAAGGCAGTCTAGGACTATCTGTCCTTTTTGTAGCTGTGCTCCCTTTGCAGGTGCGCCCTCATCTCCTCCATGCTTGAAAAGCTCCTTGCGCACTCCCTGCAGTCATACGGGCTGTCCTTGCAGTGGACCGACTGCATGTGGTGCATCAGCTCCTCCTGCCGTGAGAACCTTGACGCGCACAGGCCGCACCTGTGCTTTTTGAAAAGACCCAATCCCTACCCGTACCTTGCCTTTTGCTCGTCCCAGCACCTTCTGCAAAGCTGGCCTTCGATCTTCCACTTTGGCTTGGGGTTGTACCGTATCAGCCCCATCTTGCCGCTGCATATTGTGCAAAAGTTCCTTTTCTCGTTGAATCCTGACTCTTTTTTATCAAAACACTCCTTGCAGAGTAGCCCATCCATGTCCCACTGCCACCTTGGCTCCCACATGTCTGAGATCTTCCTGGTGGTGCCGCAGACTATGCAGGGCTGCCTGACCTTGGCCTCGTAGAACTCGTTTGACTTGTCCACGTGACAGTCCCCGCAAAGCCTTCCCTTGATGTTCCACTCCCTCTTGGGCTTGTGCTTGTGGGTGAGCTCCTTGTTGCATACCGCGCAATATTCCACCCTTTTGCCAAACAGGCCCATGATACCACTGGTTAGTGTTTGATTAAAAATGATTCGAGGTAAAAACAGGAGGGGTGTTCAACGACCAGAGTCGTCAAGAATCTTCTCGATTGCCTGGCTTGCGTTTAGCATACCGTGCTCCCTTGCAAACCCCTCGATGATCCTGTGTTGCTCGGCTGTAAAGCAGATCGGCATTGAGCGCTTTTCCATGGTAGCACCCCGGGCTGTTATTTAATATGCCTTGCGATTTTAGCGCGGTAAGGGCCTGCCCCCGGGCTGTACCGCCGGTCGGGGCCTTATGATCATGCACTCCACGCCGTATCTGCCAGATGCGGTAAACTCTTGCCTCTGGAACATGGGCGAAGAACTCTGTGGGCGAGGTCGTGCTGGCCATGTCCGAGGGCGAGTACACAGCGGACCTGCACGGCGACTCGACGGGATTCGGCCAAGTACAAGAGCTGGGGCCACGCAAAACACGGGGAGATGGCGGGGTGCGGCTTTGCAAAACTGCACGCCCATACGGCACCTCGTGGTTTTTCAGGAGTTCTGATGAATTAGGCGACAATCCCTGTACCACAAGACTGCTGCGATTGCAAGGATTTTACGTGGGCAGATCCCAGTCCTGCATGTGAGAAAGCGCCAGATTCTAGTCATCGGGCACAACGGCCACGGCTGCACGCCCGAGCACGAAAAAATCGCATATGATACCGGCGTGGAGGTTGCAAAGTCCGGCTCGATCCTGGTTACGGGCGGCATGGGGGGTGTGATGCGCGCCTCCTGTCATGGCGCATCCGATGCCGGCGGCATAACCGTGGGCATACTGCCCCAGGATGATCCCGGTTTTGCCAACGAGTACTGCCAGATCGTAATCCCCAGCGGCATGGGGCTGACCCGGGACTTTCTCAACGCACTCTCGGCTGATGGCGTCATAATTATAGGCGGCGGCTCTGGAACCCTTTCTGAGGTGTGCGCCGCATACATGCACAAAAAGCCGATGGTCGCAATCAGGAACACCGGCGGAACCGCCGACAGGTATGCCGACAGCTATGTTGATCACAGGAAGAACGTGAAGATCATTGGGGTGGGCACGCCAGAAGAGGCGGTCCAAAAAATCCTGGATCTTGTCACCTCATAGACTCTAGCAGCGGATCCGGCCTGTAGAACTCGCCGCCCTCCCGTGCAAGCCTGTCCAGTTCTGCCACGATCCTGTCCATCCCGATCTCCCTTGCCGTCTCAAACAGCGGCCTCTTGAGGCCTAGTCCCAGCCTTGCGGCCCTTTCGAGCTCCTCGACGTCGCTTGCCCCGTTTGTGACCAGCCATGCTGCGTTGTTGACTATGTTTGCCACCAGCTGGACGGGGTCGAATCTCCCTGCCAGCTCCTCTGAGAGCCCCACCCTTTCGTACTTGTCATCAGAGTACCTGTAAAAGCCCTCCCCTGACTTTTGACCCAGCCTCCCGTCTTCGAACATCTTCCTGATTGCCGGGTGCGGCAGGATCACCTTCTTGTCCCTGAGGTGCATCTCGACGGTTGCCTTGTGGATGACATCCATGCCGGTAAAGTCTGCCAACTCGAAAATCCCCATCGGGAACCCCATCTTGAACTTTACCGCAGAGTCGATCTCCTCCGGGGAGGCGCCCGTCCTGTCCATTGCATAGCATGCCTCGTGGACCATGGGAATGAACAGCCTGTTGATTATGAACCCGGGAACGTCCCGTCTGCACAGGACTCCCTGCTTGCCTACCGACTCTACATACTCCCTTGTCATCCTGAGCGTCTCCCGGGAGGTCTTTTGGCCCGGGATGATCTCGACTAGCCTCATCAGCTGCGGCGGGTTGAAAAAGTGGATTCCGATGAACTTGTCCGGGCGCGAGGTCGACTCTGCAATCTCGGTAATCGGCAGCGTGCTTGTGTTTGACGCAAAGATCACCCCCTCGTCGGATGCCTCGTCTAGCTCCGCGTAGACCTTTTTCTTCAGGTCCATGACCTCGGGAACCACCTCGATTACCATCCCTGCGTCCCTGACTGCCTCCCTGAGATCCACGACCGGCGTTATTCTTTTAAAAATCGCATCCGCCTCGTCCCCGGGGATTTTTTCCTTTGAGACAAGCTTGTCCAGGCTCCACCTGATCTTCTCCATCGCCCTGTCCAGGAACTCCTGCCGGATGTCCCGCAGTACTATGTCGTACCCTGCAGCGGCCGAGACCTGCGCTATCCCGTGTCCCATGACACCGGAGCCCAGGACGGTGATGTTCCTTACCATGGGCAAAGGCTCTAGTTCATCCCTTATTATCCTATTTTCCGGCGGCCTTCGGCCAGAATGAGGATCCGGCCTTCTGTCTGCACTGTGCCTGGAATGCGTTCAAGGACCCCAGCAATCCTGTGCGGGGGATTCTGCCGTGCGCTGAAAGAGGCCACCCGGGGGATCCCGGCCGTACGGCAAAAAGGACGCGGCGCCCCAGCATGCGGGAAAGTCGATCCGGCAAAGGCCGGCAGCCGCAGGCATGAGGTGCCTGAGCCTGCTCAGCGGTGCCGGCCCGCCCGGCCGCCTGGCAGCCCCGTCCAATCCGCATGATTTTTAATGGATTTTCAAGCCCGGTAGGGCATGGGGCTGTTTGGACGCAAAAAAGACGACAAGAACACCAAGTGCAAGGAGTGCGGGCTGGAGCTGCCCACCCACGAAAGGCTTGAGAGGCACATGAAAAAGGCGCACGGAAACATTCCTGAGAAAAAGTTTGATCCAAACCGTGCCGGGGACGGTACCTGGTGATGGACGAGCTGAGCGACGGGAAAAAACACACCCTGATCTTCGGCGGCGCCCTGGTGGTTGCAGGCCTGGTCATAGCAACCGTGGTGTTTCCCTTCTGGAACCTAATACGCGAGGATGTATTTGAGGAGGCTGAAATCCTGGAAAACGACGGCGGGGTCTGCTATGTGGAGACATCCGACAGGATCCCAAAGACCATTGAGGACTGCGCCCATCAGCCCGGCGACGTCGTGATGGTAAAATACGGCCGGGGACTCGCATGGGCGACCATCGAGCCCTGAATGCTTAATACCGGACGGCCCGATCCACCGTCATGGACTGCATATTTTGCAGGATTGCAGGCGGCAAGATTCCTGCAAGGATACTGTACGAATCCAACAGCGTTATGGCGTTTTTGGACGCGTTTCCACTGGCAAGGGGGCACTCCCTTGTAATTCCCAGGCGGCATTTTGAGAGGATCCAGGACATGCCTCCTGATGTAAGCTCTGCAGTCTTTGAAGTCGTCCGCAGGTTGGCATCCGGGGTTGATGCCGTTGCCGGCTCCACGCTGGTCGCTGTCCATAACGGACGGGGAAGCGGCCAGGAGGTTCCTCACGTCCACGTACACCTGATTCCCAGGGGACCTGATGATGGTGCAGGCACGGTGCACACCATGTTCAAAAACAGCGTCGAGCTAGATGACTCTGACCTTGCCTGCATCCAGGATGCCCTGAGGCTCTAGTGCGGGTATAGACGTTCCCTGGTGTCGCTGTTTTTGACGTTTATGGCTCTGGTCGGGCATGTCTCTGCTGCATTCATGATCTTGTTGATGCCCGCGCCCCGTCTGTTGATTACCCTGGATTTCGGGTTGGTTTGGGACTTTTTATCGATGTGAAAGACCTCTGGCGCGATGATCTCGCAGCTGCAGCACCCTATGCACAGGCTGGGATCCACGTCCACCAGCAGGTTCGGCTGCTCCTTGGGCTCCTCTGTCTTGTCAAACTCCCCGTTTCGCCCGTCTGCGTTTACATTCCTGTCGTACTCTTCCCAGAATTTTTTCTCATACTCCCTCCACCACGCGGGGTCTCCCTCCTCGAACTCTCGCGTAAACCTGCCCCAGTCCTGCTCTTGAGGATCCCCGCCCGGCGGTGCGCCCCACGGCGACTGCGGCCCCGGCCCCCGGCGCGTCTTTTCTGCAGCGGGTGCCTTTTTTCCATTCTTGTAAAGGTCCTTTAGGACGTTGTAGGCCTCGGTGACCCTTTTGAATTTTATGCCGTCCTTTGACTCTTTGTTTTTATCAGGATGCGACTCTAGTGCCAGCCTCCTGTATGCCTCCTTGATCTCCTCCGGTGTCGCGTCGCTTTGCAGCTGCAGCGTCTGGTATGCCTGACTTGTGTTCACTACCCATCCTGTCTTCTTACTGTTTTAAAAACAATGTCTATCGTCTGGCCTGCTGCAACAGGCTGCATTTGAGTGATCCATCCAGCCACAGCTTAGCCCTGAAGGTAAGAGTTTGCCTCCTCCCGCGAGATACGGCGTAGGGACACGGTGATCAAGACCCTGATCGGAGGTGCCGCCCACGGGGCAGACTCCTGCCAGCCGCTCCGCGGATAACTTGCATCGTAACCATATGTGTCTCAAAAACGAAATTCAGATGGTGCCAAGATAAGCGGC
>CAYGCI010000064.1:0-8243 GCA_964348355.1 uncultured Nitrosopumilaceae archaeon
TATGGTGATTTTCGGTCAAGTTTCAGATTTTAGGCAGGGTTATGCAACAGTCTACGGCTTTCAACTGTGCGCGCTACGGCAGCCCCGGCCGTCCATGCCCTGATGATCGGACTTTGTTTTTGCAGCATGGGCGCCCCCCGCATCCGGTGCCCGGGGCATTAGACCTCATGCGCAATCGCTTTAAATCAAAAAAAATCAGGCAGCTTTTACGTCATTTTTGGCAATTACACATGAGGTCTATTCCTTGCAGCTTGACAAAAACAGGTGAAAAGATGGTCTATGGGTCAGTCATAGATCATGAGATCTTTCTCTTCTAAGAGAGCATGCAGGTTGTTGACGGACCTGTAGACATCGGGCTCCTTTTTGGCCCCCGTACAGACCAGCTTTCCCGAGGAGAACAGCAGGATCACCGTCTTTGGGTCGAGCATTCTGTGAATAAGGCCCGGGAACTGCTCCGGCTCATACATGCTTCTTGGGAGTGTTCTGGCAGCCTGCTCCAGGTGGATCTTTCCGCCCAGGTTGATTGACGCGACTATGTTCTGGATTTCCACGACTGCGTCCTTTTTGACCTTGATGCCGCCCTTTCTGAGCTTTTGAACGACCGTCTTTACGGCCTTTCTTGCCATCTCCTCGGATTTTGAGCCCGTGCATACCATCTTGCCCGACGTGAAGATCAGTGTTGCAGTCTTTGGACTCTTTAGCCTAAAGACCAGTCCGGGAAACTGATCCGGGTGATACTCCACATCCGGAAAGGTCCGCGTAATCTCGTTGAGATCCATCTTCTGGTCTACAGAAGCCGATGCTACTACGTTTTCAACGCTAACTATTGGTTTTGTTTGTGGCATGTTTTCCGATTTTTCGTATATTAACTATAATAAAAGCACTCGCTAATTCTGCGCACAAATGCGGCGTTTTTTGTGCCTGAGGCCGGCTTTCCGGCCGCACAGCGAATGATTTAATTTGCAAGTTTTGATCGCCGTAGTTAATGAATTTTACAGGCCTCGGCGTCGAGGAGTTTTTTGGACTGGATGACGACACCAGCCTCCTCATGATGCTCGTCTGGATCCTGCCCGTGGTCATCTTCATTTTTTACGGGCAGCGCATCCAGCTGCTAATCACCTCCGGCGAAATCAAAAAAAGCATAAAGAAGCTTGACTCGTACCGGGACGAGTCCCGGGCCGAGCTGATTGGCTATGTACAGAAAAGCTGCAGTCCGAGGGCGGAGCCCTCCGCCAGGATTGATCAGTTCCTGGAATACTTTACGGTTCCGCCCGTTGATCTGGATCCCAACGGAATAGTTCCGAAAATCAGGCATACGATTCGCTCCAGGGAGGACTATACCAGAGGCAACATCAGATCAATGATTCCTGGCATCTCAGAGGCCGAGCTGAACAAGGTTCAGACCCTGCTGGAAATCGCAACATCCCTCCAGATGCTATATAAGATAATCAACCACCTGTTCCTTACTGCAAAAAAGCAAAACAACTATCCGCTCATACTGCCGCTGCAGATGATGCTCCCCTTTATAATGGAGGAGGCCGCGGCCCTGAAAGAGGCCGTTTCTGCCTTTAGGCAGGGCCAGCCCATCGGGGACGGCATAGGCCCGATGGTTGTCGGAAAAATGATGTTAAATACTATAAAAAAGAACGCCGCGTTTCAAACCGTTTCAAGCGATGCCCAATACGAAGACAGAAAGCTCATACTGCTAAAGGCCGAGGGCCCGTCATCGACGGTCGGCAGGCCTGCAGACGCACTAGAGTCGATTGCGGGGGAGGCAAAGCTTGACGCGATAATCATGGTCGATGCCGCGCTAAAGTTTGAGGGCGAGGACTCTGCGGGAGTGGCGCAGGGGTTCGGGGCGGCGATAGGCGGGGTCGGGACCGAGAGGTTTCAAATCGAGGAGGTTGCGACAAGGCGCAACATCCCGGTATTTGCAGTGATTGTAAAGCAGTCCGTAAGGGAGGCCATGACCCTGATGACCCGGGACATTGCAGAAAAGGCCGACGAGGCCAGGGGGCGCGTCTATGACCTGATCAAATCCAACACCGAGCCCGGGGACACGGTACTTGTAGTCGGCGTGGGCAACACGGTAGGCATACCGCAATGATACTTTCCAAAAAGGAGATCACCGTGGCATATACCGTTGAAGAGTGCGACTCTTGCGGCAAGTCGGCCAGGAGGGAGTACCGGCAGGGCGATGTGGTCTTTGAGAGGGCAGGCCCGTGCAGCTGCGGCGGGGATTTCCACATAGAAAGGATCTACGGAGAGGCCCTCAGGCGGTAGCCGTGCCGACGCCGCAGCAGAGTCCGGGACTGGCCGCTGCCCGGTGTGCCCCCGGGGGGCAGTGCGCACAGCTGAAAGCGGGTTGTTTTTTATCGAAATAGGCATATGTGTCAAAATTATGATCTGTTTTTTTTGATGTGTGCACCATGGTCATGCCGACGTTGTAACCAGGGCGCCCGTCTCGTTTGGAATGAAGGTGTGCTCTGCCTGTGCCACCCTCTGGCCGTTGCCCTCTACTAGCACCGGGTACGCCTGAACCGCCTTTTTCCTGACCAGGACCTCCAGGAGCTCCCTTGCCTTTTTTTCCTCGTATTCCTCGGTTATCCACCTCAGTGCAAACGGCAGCATGTTGAAGCTGTCCCAGATAAACTCCAGCAGTCCGTCGGCCTCCTCGTTTTTTGTCTTCTTCCTTGAGACCAGGGCAAAGATGTTCCTAGTGCTTCCCTCCCTGACAAAGCCCAGCCCACTGCTGGTCGTAACAAAGGGCTCGCACGCATATGCTGACTTGCTGGACAGCGAAAACGATCCTATCGACCAAATGTTTGGTATGGATCTGCCGGCATGGATGGTATACCGCTCAAGGGAGTGCCCGCTCAGGTTTACTATGGGCGTGTAGCCTAGCTGCTTGACCGTCTTTTCTATCGTCCTTCCGATGTCGCTTGCCTTTGCCCCGTCCCTGACCTGCGCCATTGCGTTGCTCAGCGCCTCCTCTGCTGCCTGGACTAGTCCGTCATACTGTGAGTCATAGTTTACGGTTACTGCGGTGTCTGCAATCCAGCCGTTGATCTGTGCGCCCAGATCAATCTTGACCAGATCATCCTCCCGTATCGTCAGCTCGTCTCCCGGCTCTGCAGTATAGTGTGCAGCAACCTCGTTGATGCTTGTGTTTACCGGGAATGCGCACCCTGCCCCCCTGCTTTTGATCTGGCCCTCGATCTCCTGGCAAACCTCGTAGACCGTTTTTCCTATCCAGTTTTTGCCCCTGGCAGCCTCCCTTACCTCGCCGGCAATCCTTCCTGCCCTGACATAGTCGTCTATCTCCAACAGCGCGTCTCAGCTGCGTCGTTATTTAAAATCATCATCTATCAAGCTTAAATTGGGGCCGCCGGCCTTGTGTGCGGGGGGATTGTGGTCTAGCTTGGCATGATCCTGGTTTTGGGTACCAGGGGTCGTAGGTTCAAATCCTACCAATCCCACTCTTTTCAGTCCTCAAGTGTGCCGGTGCAGGCGGCTGCATGCGGATCCGCGGACGGCCTGAGCTGTTTCGAGCCTAAAGCCGTTTTACGGGGAGCCTTTGGGTGGCGCGGTAGTAATCGGCGGTTACATCTTTTCCATCTAAGGGCCTAAAGCCGTTTTACGGGGAGCCTTTGGGGGGACTGCCTTTCCGGGAGTCTGCGAGGCCGCCTCGCCGGGCGGCCATACGCGGACTTGCAGTTGCGGCTTTTGCGCCTGGCCTGCCGGTACGAGAATTATTATCCCCGTCCGGACGAGTCGTACTGCCTGGACGATGAAGAAGAGTTAGAGTAATGACCTTTTGATGAAGTGACGCATTATGGCTCTGAGTTCCGGCATAGCTTTTTATCAAATCCGGCATGCCTGTTCTCCAATGCAGTTTGAGCGGCGCGACCTTGTCCTGATTGGGGCCTCGATAATGTTCATGCTGGGGCTGGCCCCGTTTATCGGGATGGCCTATGCCCTGGCCGTTGCATTCCTGTTATACCTTGGAATCAAGGTGTTTGTCGGGCGCCGGCGCCGCCAGATAATGGATGCCGCCGGAGGGGGGCTTTGTGCCGAATGCGGGGCAAGGCTGGAGGGCAAAAAATGCCCAAACTGCGATGCCGGCACGAATGATTAGCACTAAATATGCAAGGGGCCCTCCAGGTCTCATGCGTGGAAGGCATACGACTTTAACAACTAGCTCAACTTTTACTCAATTCCGCTCTAAAATGATCTTTTTGGATCATTTACTTGGTGTATGTGCATGAGGGCCCGGATTGTGTTGCTGCTTGCATTGGGGGTGGTGCTCTCCTCTACTGTACATGCCGGCTCGTACGCACTGGAATATGCAGATCACGTGGTGATCAACGAGGTTGACACCAACCCCCCCGGCGACGACGCACGATCAGCTGCAGAGTGGGTTGAAATCTACAACCCCACCTCCGAGTCCGTTGCAATTGGCGGCTGGGAGATTGGGTCAGCCGCGGACCTGAAAAGAACCCTGGTAATCCAGCCCAGCTTTGAGATAAAGCCCGGACAGTACCAGATCTTCTCCTACCAGCCTTCATGGTTCAATGACATGTTCGAGTCCGTGGTGCTTCGAGACTCCGAAGGCATCGTGGTTGACAGGACCCCCTATCTGTCTGACGCTGCAGGCGACTATAACTCCTGGCAGCGGGTTTATGACGGCCTGGACTCCGGCTCTGACTCTGACTGGGTTCTCAAGACCTCGACTGTCGGGGGGGCAAACGGCGCCCCCGAGGCCGCCCCCATGCCAGACCCCGTCTCAATCACCGTCGGCCCTGACGAGGACTTTTACCTGCTCGGCCAGACCGCCGTCATTTCCGGCAACGTGTCCGAGCAGGTATTCGTTGAAAAGCCCACCTTTTTTCCGTCTCCCATCCTGATTACCGTCGACGGTCCAAGCTCTCAAAACACCGTCACCCTGTACCCTGACGTCTTCCTGGAGTTCTCCACCAGCCTGGCACTGCACAAGGTTCTGGGCTTTGAGCCGGGAACCTACAACGTCACTGCCGAGTACTCCGGCGCAGTCGGCACCGCGCAATTTTCCCTGGGCAGCAGAGCCGTCGAAACCACGCGACAGATGCCGGGCGTGCTGTCAATTCAGACGGACTCTGACTCGTACATACCCGGCGAGACTGCAACAGTCTCGGCCACCACCACCCGGGAGGTTCCCTACGAGGGGCTGGAGTTTTCCGTAATCGACCCCGACGGCAATGTACTTGAGGGGGGCAATCTGTTCCCAAGCTCCGGCGCGAATGCCAGCGGTGCGGCCGGCAGCGGGATCCGGGCCAGCTTTGCAACCGAGGTGTTCATTGATAACGTATCGCCCGTTTACGGCCAGCATCAGATAACGGCCAGGTATTCTACGCAGGTTGCAGAACACCATTTCATGGTAGAGCCTGACAGGAGGGATCCGTCGATAGTGGCCCTGGAGACTGGCAAGGACGTCTACCAGCCTGGGGACACCGTATCAATATCCGGGCGCTCCAACCTGTACCATGTCCCGTCGCTGTCCCTTGAGATTCTGCGCCCCGCAAGCCTGGCACCGGGCACCGCCGGCGGTGCCGGGCTGAAGGTTCTGGACACGCTCAGGCTGGAGGGGGACGGCACGTTTGCCTATGACCTGCCAATCCCCGACTCTTTTGTCGGCTTTGGCGAGTACCGCGTGACGGTATCCGGCGAAGTTGGAACGTTTGCGACCACGTTTGCAATAGTGGAGGACTCTGGCGCCTTTGTCAAAAGCACCGACCCTCTTGCCGTGTCCGTGGACAGGGAGTCCTACGGCGTCGGCGATCCACTGAGGATATCTGGCTTTGTAAAGGATCCGGGCAGGAGTGGCGGCCTTGAGAACCCCTCAGTGCACATCGAGATAAGGGACTCTGACAACAAGCCGCTGTCAATCGAGGTCCCCCACTATACTGGAACAAGGAATGCCGGCACCAGGATCGCCCTTTCCTTTGACGCCATTCCAGATCCTGCCGGAAGGTTTTCAGTCGACAGCGAGATAACCCGCGGCCTCTTCCCCGATGGCGTGTACACCGTGCTTGCCAAGTATGGCAGGCTGGCATCCGAGGCCTCGTTTGCCGTTGCCGACTCTACCGGCGCCGGGGATGCCGTCGCATTTTTGGACAGGGAGGTGTACGGTCTGGGCCAGACGCTGACCCTGTCCGGAAGTCTCGGGACCCGGGTGGCAGGCGGCGAGAGCGTACAGATTACGCTCTACAAGCCGGACGGCGACACGGACAGGTTTGAGGCGGGCCTGGACGGCGGAGACTTTGTCTGGAACTGGAATACGCCGGCACAGGCAGTCGTACCTAGTACCGGCAACGAGCGGGCGGCCACGTCTGGCAATCTTGGGGTGTACCGCATAAGCCTGGAGGCCGGGGGAGACCGATCCGATCTGTTCTTCAAGGTATCTGAAAACCCCGGGACTGACACCCTGAGCCGGGCCCCAATCACCGTGGACGCCGGCCAGTCCCTGTACCGGGCAGGCGACAAGCTTTACGTTTCTGGATACGTGGTGCCGCGTGCTGCCGGCCACGACGGCCCGGTCGCTGCCGACCTGGTCACAGTAATGGTCATGCCGACCGTGGTGCCCATGAATCCAATCCATACTGCAACCGTCTATCCTGATCATGGCGGATACTATTCGGCTACGTTTGAGCTGCAGCCCTCCCTGTTCGATGAGGGGACATTCAAGGTACGCGCAGTCTATAACAACACGAGGGCGGAGGCGGACTTTTCGGTGGCAAACAGCTATCTTCTGAGCGACGAGGATCCGGAGTTGATCCTGACCCTGGACAAGGACTCCTACAACCCCGGCGACGTCCTGACCCTGAATGGACGGCCAAGCACGATAGTGCACCTGGGGCAGTTTGCCGTCAGCATGATCAAGCAGTCTGACAACCAGATTGACTGCGGCTCGTTTTACTGCGGGGAGAACACCGGTCCCATATCCATCCTGAAGCCGGATCCCTTTGCCGCGTTTACATACACGTACGCCATCCCGGAAACCCAAAGCGTCGGCTCCTATGAGGTTGTAGTGGATGCCGGCTTTGATACAAAGTCCGTGGTGTTCGACGTGGCCGAAAAACCCGAACCCGGTCCCGCCAGAATAATCGACAGGGTGGGCCGCATACCCGACTCAAGCGTGTCGATTGCGCCAGAGGCAAAGACCTCCGGGGGGCTTGAGCTGTCCCCGAGGGTGCTCTCCGGCATGCTGGTCACTCCCTCCAGGGGCGAGGAGCCGGCAGTCAACCTGCAGGTGTACTCCCCTGGCGGGGCCTGCGTCATAGGCCAGGAGCCCGGCTGCCTGATATCCGAATCCACCCGCGCCCCGGGTGCCGTATTTGCCGCCGTGACGTTTGATGACTCGCAGTACATGGTACGGTACAGCGGGCCTGATGCCAAGCTCGAAAAGTTCTCAATTGTGCCCGCACTGGATGGCGAGCCGCTGCCCATGGGCGCATTTGACGTGTCTGTAATCAAGGATGATCAGCCCTCCAGAATATACTACAAGATCACCTACACCGGGTAGCAGCCGAGTGCACACGTCTTTCTCAAAACTCAAGGCTTCAGCCTGCCGGGATCCCTTGGATACAGCACAACTTCACGTACATTGTCAATGCCAACCAGCGTGGTCAGCAACCTGTCTAGTCCCATGCCCCAGCCTGAATGCGGAGGCATTCCCCAATCAAAGGCCTTTGGATGGTCTTGGAACTACGGGATCCAAGCCCTGCTCCTTTGGGCGCACTTGGTATCTGGATTGTGGAGTCTGGTCCCGCCGGATGACAACTCCAGATATCCATACTGCAGGCCAAATGAGCGTGACAGTTCCGGATCCTCGTCTTTTTCCCTGATGTAAAATGACTTGAGCCTCACTGGCCAGTCAGTCAAAAAGAAGAGTCCTGGATGATTCCCGCCGATAATTCTGAGATGTGAATCCAGCAAATCATCCCCGAACTCAATCTTCTCGCCTGCCCAGACTGGGATGATTGACAAAATCCCGGTCGGGGAAAAACAGGCCATCGATGAATCTCTTGTCGGCAAGCCATATTTTGCCCCTGAACTGCTCTTGGAGTCGTCCGCACAGGGTTTCTGCCCTGGCGGATGGCCGGGATGTCGTTTTTGGCCAAATGCAAGGGCCCCAATCTTAAACCGACCCTTGTCGTTCTGGGCGTGTTGTCTGTCTCCCTAGTGCAAAGCAAAAATCCTAGTCC
>CAYGCI010000065.1:0-8043 GCA_964348355.1 uncultured Nitrosopumilaceae archaeon
ACCTGATAGCAAAGGTTCCCACGATAGTTGCCAGCTGGCAGAGGATCAGAAACGGCCAGGCGATCGTGGATCCTGATCCAAGGCTCAACCACGCCGCAAACTTTCTCAACATGCTGACGGGACAGACCCCGGACGTGGAGACTGCCAAGATTTTCGACACCTGCCTGATTCTGCACGCGGATCACACGTTTAACGCATCGACGTTTGCCGCAAGGCAGGTGGCCTCGACCAGGGCGCACATGTATTCTGCAGTCAGCGCCGCAATCGGGGCCCTGAGCGGGGAGCTGCACGGCGGCGCAAACTACGAGGTAATGAAGATGCTGCTGGACATCAAGGCGGTCGAGAACGTAGAGGCCTGGATAAGGCAGAGGATAGGAGGGGGCCAGAGGATCATGGGCATGGGGCACGCAGTATACAAGACATATGATCCCAGGGCCACGGTCCTAAAGGAGATGTCAGGCAAGCTTGCAAAAAAGACGGGCCAGGCCTGGTTTGAGATGACAAAGAGGGTGGAGGCTGCAACGATTGCAGAGATGAGGTCACAAAAGGACATCAACATCTACCCCAACGTGGACCTCTACAGCGCATCAATCTACTACATGCTGGACATCCCGATGGATCTTAACACGCCGATCTTTGCGATATCCAGGGTTGCGGGATGGGCGGCACACATCATAGAGGAAAAGTTTGCAGAGGCCGCGCCGAAGCCTGCGCTGTACAGGCCAAAGGCAGTATACGTCGGAAAGTACTGTGGTCCGCAGGGCTGCGAATACAAGCCGCTAGACCTGAGAAAGGAGTTCTCCTAGTTCCGGGAGCTCATCCATTCTTTTGCCCTAGAGTTGACATCGTGCTTGTAGAGCACCTCAAAGACCACGTCATAGAGCGTGACGCCCTTTTTCTGCGCCTGGTCATCTAGCCACCTTATGCCGCTGGCCAGCTCCGGATCATACTCGGAGAACTCTACTAGCTCGTCTACCATCCTTGTGAAGAAGACGCCGGATTCAGGCATGAATCAATGTCTCAATCCATGATCATAAGGGGGGCATTCAAATTATATAGACAAAAGACCCCTTTTTGATTGACTTTGACAACCCTGTGCCATGCAACACAAGGCGGCGTCTCAATGATTTTCAGGAAACTCTGATGAACTAGGCGGCGACCAAGGCGTCGTGAAGAACTCGCCCCGCAGGTGAGTGGATAAACTCCCACGGGGAGGCTCGGTTGCTGTAAAAGCGGGCCAAGGTACCGCCGCGCCGGAGGCCTAGTACGGATTCTGCCAAAAAATGCGGCTTGGCCCAGATGCAATACGCCATTCACAGTCCACCGAAGAGGATTTAGCCTCCAAGCTAGCCTGATGAGGCATGGGGGGAATGGTCTCGTTTAGCCTGGATAAAAAGCTGATTCTCCTAGTGCTTGCAGTGTCGCTGATTGCCATCACTGCAACTGCCGTGCTGTCACTGAACCTGGTTGACGGGATGCTAAGGGAGAAGATCAAGGCGCAGCTGGTCGAGGAGTCGGCCAGCAGGGGAAACGCAATCAAGATTCTCCTGGATGGCAAGATCAACGAGATAGTCGCCCTGTCGTCGGAGGATTTCATAAAAAACACAGTCTCGGAGCTCAATGGGCACCCCGAAGGCCGGATGCTGCACTCAAAGATCGCAGAGAAGGGCGTCTCGCTTTCCGTGGAGACCAGAAACTTTCAGATTGGACAGGGCCGCCAGATCGAGCTAGTCGATCTCATGCTGCTCGGGGATGGACTTGCAGAGTATTTCACGCTGGAGGGCGGCTCGGAGTTCCCGCCCAAGTCTGAGCTGCTTGAGCTGGCAGATGGCCAGTTCATGAGGTTCATGCAGGACTCAAAAAAAGACAGGGTGCTAGTCATTGCAATGCCGGTCAGGGATGGCGGTGGCGTCATAGGTACCATGGCGGCGATAACGGGCACAAAGAGCCTTGATCGCATCCTGGGGGACAGGGAGGGCCTGAGGGATACCGGTGAGGCGTACATCGTAAACCAGGACGGGGTGATTATCTCAGAATCAGCCTTCGTCGAGGACGCGGAGTTCGTCCGGGTGGTGGACACGGTGCCGGTGACGGCCTGCTTTGACGAGGGCAGGACGATCAGCGGGGAGGTGTACCACGACCATAGAGGGGAGAGGGTTTTCGGGATATCGTACTGCCAGGACGGATACGGCTATGTGGTCCTCACAGAGATAGACGAAGGCGAGGTCCTGCTGCCGCTCTTTGACCTGCAAGAAAAGATCATCGTGGTAAGCGCAGTCATCATGGCAGTCATCAGCGGGGTGGCATACGGGCTGTCAAGGAGGCTGTCAGGGCCCATAAGGAGGCTGACTGATGCCGCACGCGAGATATCAGAAGGCAACTTTGACGTAAAGACGGAAATCCAGACCAGGGACGAGATAGGGGAGCTGTCACACTCCTTTGATACGATGGCAAGAAGGCTCCTAGCGTCGGAGATGGCGCTAAACCAGCAAAAGGAGATCATAAAGCAGCAGGAGGACATACTGCTGCAGTTCTCAGACAGGACTGAGGAGGCCTGCGTCTGCTTTATCGATATAAACGAGTCGACGAAAATCTGCGCAGGCCTCTCAGACTCTGAGACTGCGAGCCTGTACAGCGGGTTTATCAACTCGATGGCCGCAATAATCAGAAAATATGGTGGGGTGGTGGTAAAGAACATAGGAGACGCGCTGCTGTTCTACTTTAGGATTGTCGACGTGGACCGGGAGGGGGAGTTCAGAAACGTCCTGGAGTGCTGCCAGGCGCTAGTTGACCACCACGGCGTGCTGTGCCACAAGCTGGAGTCCAAGAGCCTGCCAAAAATAGACTATAGGATAAGCGTGACGTTTGGCCCGGTCAGCGTTGCAAGCGTCTCTACCTCCGATGTGGACGACGTGTTTGGCTCAACGGTCAACCTGTGCGCAAAGATCAACTCGTATGCGAGGCCAAACGGAATAGTCATCGGGGAGGGGATGTTTGAAAAGGCAGGCAGGCTGGGCGGGTTCAGATTTGCCGGCATCAGCGACTTTCAGGTATCGGAGAGCCAGGATCTCAGGATATTCTCGGTGGAGCGAGACGAAGGCCGGGACATCCGCTAGAAGGACACGGGCCGGCTGCGGGGCCACAATCGGAACCGCTCAAGCTACCAAGCCGTTATGTATGCAGCGGGAAGGGATGGCCCATGCCTGGTCTCGGGCATGCTGCTTTTCGCACGGGGCGCATGTCCGGACACGGATAGCTCCTCCTGCTTGTGACAATGCCGGCGCTTTCTGCGTACACCCACCTGTGGAATACGGCAGGATTTCCGGCATGGCATGTAGATGAGTCAATCTACACAAAACGGGCCTTGGACGCCCCGGATCACAAGATACTGTCCGACATGCGCGACCATGCGTTTCTTGGATGGGCGATGCTGGCCGGATTCATGCATGTTGCGGGATGCCCCGACTCCCTTGCGAGATCGTGGGATGCGCCCTCGCTTGGGATGTTTTACGGGGACCTGTGCATCCTCGTGGTACTGCCTGCGGTCCTGGACGCATTCCTGACATGCAAGATGGCCGAAGGGGGCCTCGGGCGCAGGACAGCACCAATTGCAGCTGTCCTGTTTGCGACAATGCCCGCATCGCTGGCGTTCAGGCCCGGTCCTGCCGGACTCGATCCTCCTCCCGCTTGTCCTCTCCTCCGCTCTGCCTGCCACGTACGCACGCGGCCCGGATCAGAAGGGCGGTTTGTCAGGGGAGGAGGGCCGCTGTCGCCGTCTCCGGACAGGATCCGCCTGCTGATCGTCCCCCCTATTTTCCAATGTTCATCTCCCTGATCTTTCGGTTGTATGCGACGCCGAACCTGTGGGCCTCGTCCCGCGCGTGCTGCAAGATTTTAAGGGACTCCTCGGATCTCGGGATGACTATGGGGTTCCTGCGCCCGGGCACGAATACCTCCTCGTTTTCCTTGGCCAGCGACGCACACGGGATGCCGGCTCCCAGGCCGGCAAGCGCGTCGACGGCAGAGCCGAGCTGGCCCCTGCCGCCGTCAATGAGCACCAGATCGGGCAGATCCTGCCCCTCCTCCAGCAGCCTGAGGTACCTGCGCTTGACGACCTCGCCTATCATCGCAAAGTCATCGCGCCCCTTGACGGACTTTATCCGGAATCTGCGATAGCCGGACTTGTCCGGCCTGCCGTCTACAAACCGGGACATGGCGCCGACGGCAAATGACTCGCCGTGGTTTGAGATGTCAAAACACTCGATTGTTTTCGGAGCCTGCTGCAGCTTCAGGTGTCCCTGCAGCTCGACGAGTGCCGGGGGCCCGCCCTCGGAGTGGACCAGCTCTATATTCCTGAGGATCAGGTCAATCATCTCCCTTCGCCTTCCCCGCTTTGGGGCTACAATCCTGACGCCATGCCCTGCCCTTTCGGACAGCAGCCGTGCAAGGACGGAGGGGTTTTCGGGTGCGGAGCTGACCAGGACGAGCCGGGGAATCTTCCTGGTGGTATAGTACTGGTAGAGAAAGTTTCCAAAGGTGTTGTCGGCAATCGCGTCAAAGGCAAACCTCTCGCTGTCGCGAATGACCCCGTTTATTTTTCTAAACGTCATTATCACGGCATGCTGATCCCTGACGGAAATTCCAAAGTACTCCTCATCAGAGTTGTCGACATAGTCCATCTTCTGGCTGTCCTGGAGGCTGCCCAGCCGCCTCAGGGTGTCGCGGATCTCGATGGCGCGCTCAAAGTCCATGGAGTCGGATGCGGACTGCATCTCAGATGACATCTTTTCGACGAACGTCCTCATCTGATCCCTGCCCCGAAGCACGTCCTGCAGGTCAGAGACGTGCTTTTGGTATCTCTTCTGCGCCCCTGCAAGCTCGCACGGCCCCTCGCAGTTGCCCAGGTGGTACTCCAGGCACACCTTCTTTGGCAGGGTCTTGCAGATCCTGATCTTAAAGGCCTTGCGCAGAGAGCCGATAGTCAGAAGCTTGGAGCTTCCGTGTGTGAAGGGGCCAAAGGTCTTGCCCCTTCCGACGAACCTGCCGCCGCGGGTCCTTCGGGCGACGAGCAGGCGGGGGTACTTTTCGTCGCTCAGCCGGAGGTACGTGTACCTCTCCTGGTCCTTGAGCTCGATGTTAAAGCGGGGCCGGTACTTTTTGATCATGTTGGACTCTAGGATGAACGCCTCGCCCTCGTTGTCGGTCAGGACAAACTCGATGCCTGCTATGTTTTGGACCAGCTTGCCGGTCTTGTAGTCGACGTTTTTTCCAAAGTACGACCGTATCCGGTTCTTGAGGTTCTTGGCCTTGCCGACATAGATGACCTGGTCGTCTTTGTCCCTCATCAGGTATATCCCCGGGTGCGCAGGGGCCGGGACATCGGAGAACGCAAGCGTCATTTCAGCAGCCTTTTGAGGTATTTTCCGGTATAGCTTCCGGGCGCCCCGGCCACCTGCTCGGGCGTGCCGCAGGCAACGACCCGGCCCCCCTCGTCGCCCCCCTCCGGGCCCAGGTCGATGATCCAGTCTGCGTTTTTGATGACGTCCATGTTGTGCTCGATTACCAGTACTGTGTTTCCCAGGTTTGCCAGCCTGTTGAGCACCTCAAGGAGCTTCTGGACGTCTGCAAAGTGGAGCCCCGTTGTCGGCTCGTCCAGGATGTAAAACGTCCTGCCGGTGCCGCGCTTTGACAGCTCCGAGGCCAGCTTTACGCGCTGGGCCTCGCCCCCCGACAGCGTGGTCGAGGACTGGCCGAGCTTGATGTATCCCAGGCCAACGTCGTAAACGGTCTGCAGCTTTCGCCGGATTGCGGGAACGTTCCCAAAGAACTGCAGCGCCTCGTGCACGGTCATCTCCAGCACGTCTGCGATGCTCCTCCCCTTGTACAGGACAGAGAGCGTCTCAGAGTTGTAGCGCCTTCCCTTGCACTCGTCACACCTTACAAAGACGTCGGATAGGAACTGCATCTCGATCTGCCTGACGCCGTCGCCCTCGCACGCAAAGCACCTGCCGTCGGCCACATTGAAGGAGAACCGGCCGGGGGCATACCCGCGCTCCCTTGAGAGCTCCGTGCCCGCATACAGCTCCCGGATCGGGGTGAACGCGCCTATGTATGTCGCAGGGTTTGAGCGCGGGGTCCGGCCGATGGGGGACTGGTCGATTGCGATAATCTTGTCGATGTCGTCTATCCCGCGGATGTCCCTGTGCCTTCCCGGCCTTACGCTGGTCTTGTAGAACTTTTCGTTGAGTGACTTTAGCAGGATCTCGTTTATCAGGGTCGACTTGCCAGATCCCGAGACCCCGGTGACTGCGACGAACAGCCCCAGGGGAAACTCCACGTCGATGTTTTTGAGGTTGTTCTCGGATGCGCCCTTTACGGTGATCTTCCCCCCGGGGCTTCTTACCCTGTCGGCCAGCGATATGAGGGAGCCGTCCCTGAGGTACTTGCCGGTTACAGAGGAGGATCCGTTGAGTATGTCCTCCAGCGTCCCCTCAAAGACGACGCTGCCCCCGTGCACGCCCGCGCCGGGGCCCAGATCCACTATCCAGTCCGAGCTCCGGATGATCTCCTCGTCGTGCTCGACTACTATCACGGTGTTTCCCAGGTTGCGCAGCTTGCTCAGCGTCTTTATCAGCCTGGCATTGTCGCGCTGGTGGAGCCCGATTGTCGGCTCGTCTAGCACGTACAGCACCCCGGTAAGGTTCGAGCCGATCTGGGTCGCAAGGCGGATCCGCTGGGACTCGCCTCCAGAAAGGGTCGAGCTGAGCCTGTTCAGGGTCAGGTAGTTGAGGCCGACGTTCTTGAGAAACTCCAGCCGCTCCCTGATCTCCTTGAGTATGTCGCGCGCTATATACTGCCCGGTCTCATCCAGCTTCAGGGTCGTAAAAAAGTCATAACAGTTGTCGACGGACAGGTCACAGACGTCCATGATGTTCTTGCCGCCGACCCTTACTGCCAGCGCCTCTGGCCTCAGCTTCCTGCCCCCGCACTCCTTGCAGGGCGTATCGCGCATGAACTGCTTTAGCCACTCCCGCTTTGACTCGGACTCTGTCTCCAGGAACTTTCTCTGCAGGTTCTCCAGCACCCCCTCAAAGGCGTCCGTGTACTGCCACGAGGAGCCGCCCGACTTTGACGTATAGTCAAAGTCTATCAGCTTGTCGGTGCCGTGCAGGATTATATCGAGGTTCCTCTTTGAGAGCCTGTCAAGGGGCGTCAGCAGGTCAAAGCCGAACGCCTTGCCTACTGCGCGCAGGGACTGGCGCCTGAACGAGGAGAACCTCCCGCTCCAGGGGACGATTGCCCCGTCAAGGATGGTCTTGGACTTGTCGGGAATCACCAGATCGGCGTCAAACTCCAGCTTGACGCCCAGCCCGTTGCACGCCCTGCACATTCCAAACGGCGAGTTGAAAGAGAAGGTCCTGGGCTCCAGCTCGCCGATGCTTATTCCGCAGTGGGGGCAGGCGTTGTTTTGGGAGAACACCACGTCCTTTTTTTCGGAGGATATCAGCACGTCGCCCTTTGCTGCCTTTAGGGCAGTCTGTATTGCCTCAAACAGACGCGAGCGCTCCGCCTTTTGGACCCGGATCCGGTCGACGACGATCTCGATGTCGTGCCATTTCTGCTTGTCAAGCGCCGGGATCTCTCCCTCAAGCGAGACTGTCTGGCCGTCCAACCTTATCCTGGAATAGCCGTCCCTCCTGATCTGCTCGAAGAGCTTCTCATATGTCCCCTTTTTGTGCCGGATGACGGGCGCCATTACCATGATCTTGGATCCCGAAAAGTCCCTGAGCGCAGAGTCGCATATGGTATCGACTGACTGCGTGGAGATCTTTTTGCCGCAGCTGGTGCAGTGCGGGATCCCGATTCGGGCAAAGAGCAGCCTCATATAGTCATAGATCTCGGTGGTCGTGCCTACCGTGGACCGCGGGTTCTTGCTGGTCGTCTTTTGCTGTATGGATATGGCGGGGGAGAGGCCCTCTATGGAGTCGACGTCGGGCTTGTCCATCATCTCCAGGAACTGCCGGGCATATGCAGAAAGGGACT
>CAYGCI010000066.1:0-8017 GCA_964348355.1 uncultured Nitrosopumilaceae archaeon
TAGCGTTGCCAGTGAGTTCTGATCCGTAATACCAACTTTGTCTTTTATGAAGGAGATGTATGACGATATGTCTTCGGTACTCATTTGGTTTATAATTGGATCTGTTCCGGGCTTTCTCTCTGTGCGAACCACCTGCGGATCGATTGGGCCCAGTTCGCCTTTTCGACTCATTAGGATCCTGTCTGCACCCAGCGCAGTCAGGGTGGCGGCACTGAATGCCTTGTATGGAATCAACACGTTCAGTTCATCACAATATTCTCTCAACACGCTGATAATTGGCCATGGTGTTTCTAGGTTGCCCCCAAGCGAATAGAGGTAGAGATCAATCTTTGCAACCTTCTTGTCGCCGTCCATGTTTTTCAGATGTTCAGAGCCATCTGATAGAATCGCTTGAAATCTGAGCATTTCGAAGGGGTCTGTCCCCTACAAAATATACCAAAACCTTGGAGCTGCGATGTGATTCTATCTCTCTTATGATTTCTTTGCGCTCATCTCTTCCCAATTGCAGATTTGTTTTCGTACGCACATATTAAAAACCTAATTGGGAGCACAGTCTTCCCAGAAGTACGCGATTCATGATTGTCCAGATGGTGACAAGTGAATCTGCAGGCGTCATAATTTGGTTTGCTTCAAATCCAGAGCCGTTTTCCTGGTTACTTCTGGGAAGACTGACCTGGGAGAAAACCCTTTATTATGCTCTAAAACCACACCAATCATGTCGATGTATATGCCAGGTGCGACCGCCGTAGGCATCACCTATGACGGGGGCGTCGTCTTTGCCAGCGAAAAAAGAATTGCATATGGCAACTTTTTGGTCAGCAAAAACACCAAAAAGACGTTCCAGATCACCCCGAAGGTAGGAGCCGCATGTGCCGGCCTTGTCGCAGACATGCAGATCCTGTCGCTGCAGATCTCCGCCCTGGCCAAGATCAGAAAAATGGAGCTAAAGCGGGACGTCCCCCCAAACACCATTGCCAAGATGATGTCAAACATGATGTATGAGCGCAGGTTCTTCCCGCTGCTGACGCAGGTCATAGTGGGCGGCGTAGTCGACAAGCCGGTGATATATACGCTGGATCCGCTGGGCTCCGTCCTTCCAGACGAGTATGCGGCAGTCGGAACCGGCGCCGAGATGGCCCTGGGCGTGCTGGATCCGCAGTTCAAGCCAGGCATGTCAGAGGAGAATGCCGTGGAGCTTGCAAAAAAGGCAGTCAGGGCCGCATCTATGAGGGACTCGTTTAGCGGCGACGGACTAGACGTCCTTGTCATTAACTCAACTGAGACGCGGGAAATCACAGAGGCCGCAGCCTAGTCCCTGATAGTCTTGCCGATTTCCCAGAACCTGTCTGATATGTAGTGGATGTTCCTTACCACCTCGCCCCTCTCCATCGCATCCGCGACCTCGCTTGACACGACGGCTGTCCCGACTGCCAGGAACTTGTGCTGCGACTCCTCGACCACGCATACCACCCCGCCCTCTTGAAACTCCGAGTGCGCCTTGATTCCGGGCCTCATGACATTGGCTCCGTTGCACATGAATCTGACTGCCCCCATGTCCACCGTCACGCTGGGAAGCTTCCTGAGGAGCCCCTCCTGTGTCAGAAACGGCAGATACCTGCCACCCGCATGCAGGATCGCCAGCCCTCCCCCCGTGATGATCTCCTCGCCGGGCCCGACCTCGTAAACCTTGAGGTTCTTTATCTTTGGGATGTCGACCCCCCATTCCCCGGCAATGCGCCTCAGGATCGATGAGGTTTCGCTCTTGGATATGAGGTTGGACTTCAAGACGCCGTCATCTGCCTTCTGATGTCGAGCAGGTCGCGAAGAATCGCGCTTGCAGTCTCGATTCCCCCGGCACCCCTTCCGATTATCGTCTGGGTTCCCGAGTGCTCCGAGGTAAACGCAATCGCGTTGAGCGTCCCGTTTACGCAGAGCGGGTCGTCGGCAGGCACCTCCCTTGGCGATACGGACAGCCCCCCGTTGCACGATGCGATTAGCTTTACAGCGCAGTTGTTCTCTGCGGCCCTTCTGATGTCCCCCGCATCCACCCCCCTTATCCCCGTGCAGTCAATGTCCGGCAGCGTCACCTTCATGCCCATGATCCAGTTTGCCAGTATGACCAGTTTTGCGGCAGCATCCAGGCCGTCCAGATCCAGGGACTCGTCTGCCTCCACGTATCCCAGGCTTTGCGCATCCCCTAGCGCGTCCTCAAAGGTCATCCCTCCCGCCATGTTTGTCAGGATGTAGTTTGTAGTCCCGTTGAGAATCCCCGCAAACGACGTGATCCTCTCCCCCTGCAGGCTGTTTTTTGCATAGTTTAGGATCGGGGTTCCCCCGCCCACGGTCCCGCTGAACCTCAGGATCACCTGATTGTAGGCGGCCAGCTCCATGAGCGATGGGAAGGCCAGCGCCAGCGGCCCCTTGTTTACCGATACTATGTGCATGCGCCTTTTCATGGCCGTAGTTATGTGCGTCATTCCTGGCTCGGCATCCCTGTAGTTGCTTGCAGTCGTCTCTATGAGCACGTCGGCATCCAGGTTTTTTATCATGTCTGACCCCGACATCTGCCTTGCGCTGCCGTACCCTGCAACGGTGCCCCGTTTTTTTGCCTCAATGAGCCTCTCCAGATCCAGCCCGGACTGATCGGCTGCACCCCCCATGCTGTCAAAGACCCCGACCACTCTTGGCTTTAGCCCGTACTTTGAGTAAAGATCGTCTGCCCGTGACATGAACAGCTTGGCCAGGCTCTGTCCCACCACGCCGAATCCGCATACTATTATCCTCATCTCATCTCACACCAGCTGACCCTAGACCCCACCACCGGTCTTGTTTTATTAATTGTTCTTCAACTCTCAGCCAAGTGAAAGGTACCCCGGATCTGACGTCATGGAGGGGGCTTGGGCTCCCTGAGATACACCGCCATGCACTCGAACGCCAGCACTGTCATGACGTTTTGCACCCCGGATTCCTCGCTGGGCAGCGCCCTGGCAATTATCCACTCGTTGAACAGCATCATAGAGTAGTAAAGGCACGGTACCCTGGCGGCCAGGTCAGTCGTCCTGGTCTTGACCCTGTACTCTAGCTTGGCATCTCCGGTCTTTATGCCCCACCTTGGCGAATACGACTCTGATTCCGGGCCGGTTCGCCGCAAACCCGCTGAACTTTTTCTCCGGCCTGTCTTCCTTCCCCACTGCTGTATCTGCAGTCTTACTGCCATCTCCCTCCCCGGACTTTTTCCTCTCAGTTATGATCATCGAATACGTGGCAGAAGCCGTGTTGTTCTCGATTATATTTTTGGATACTGCGGGCCTGTCCTTGCGGTCGAACTCGCTTAGCGCTGCGACCACGTTGCCCGTGTTCCTGCACGGCATCAGGAACCTTACTCCCCTCCTGCAGCATGGCAACCACCCCGGCTGGGAAGAACTCGCGGTCAAGGAGGAGGAGGCGCACCTTGATGCCGGCCCGCTCAAGCTGGTCAAGGATCAAACCGGCCGATTCAGGCACGGAACCGGGCCTTTTTACGTACAGTCCGGCCAGCGTCAGGCGCAGCCCATCGTTGACGTACTGTACAGTGACGTACCTCTCGGCGTATGTCGTCCCGTCCTTTTTCTTCTGGCGCGACACGTTCTCGTCATGACTCCTGTCGTAGCGGGAGATCTTGTGCAGGTCTATTGCTATTGTCAGCCCCCTCTTGGGAATCCTTTTGGCCCTGCCCAGTCTTTCACGCTGCCGTTTTATCTGCGCCTCAAAGGCACCCCTGCACGGCCTCGGGAGCGGTCGCACTGATCCCGGAGGCAAACCACCTCGGCGACGGCCCGGAGCTGCCTGCACGCAGTGCGGCGCTGGCGCATCCGCCCACCGGTGCGTCCCTGACGGCGCCGCGCATCATGCCGCGGTTCATGTCGTCGATCCCGTATATGGCGTTGTGCTTCTCTGACATGCTGACGCAGGAGGAGAACATGTTCCTTCCGCCATCTGCAACATGTCCATATGTGCGCGGGTTGCCGTCAAGATCGCGACACTGTCTGGATTTTTGTTTTCTCGACGAAAACCACGGGGCCGCACCCAAATCGATCTGTTTGCATCTGCCGGTGTTGTCAGGATGGTCTGGATTCCTCGGTCTTCTGCCTGGCCGGGGTACTTTTCACTTGGCTGAGCTCCCGGCCCTGCTCTTTTTTCAGGTCAAGCGACGCTGAGTTTATGCAGTATCTGAGGCCGGTCGGTCCCGGACCGTCATCGAAGACATGGCCCAGGTGGGATCCGCATCCGCTGCATACCACCTCGGTTCGTACCACCCCGTAGCTTGCGTCGCTGATGCATTCTACCTTTCCGTCCCCGGCAGGCCTCCAAAAGCTGGGCCAGCCTGTGCCGGAGTCAAACTTTGCATCCGACCTGAACAGCTCCTTGCCGCAGCACACGCACCTATAGGCCCCCTCCTCACTGCAGTCGTGGTATCTCCCCGTAAACGGCGCCTCGGTCGCCTTGTTTACGCATATCTCATATTGATCAGGATCCAGCCTTTTCTTCAGCTCGCCGGTGTCTATCTTCACAGTCTTGAGAGGTCCGGTCTTGCTATTAGAATATTACTTGAGCCTGCTGCGCTTTGCCTCCGTCCTCTTCTCTGACTCGAACCTCTCCAGATCGTACTCCCCCATATCTGCAAACCTTATGATTCTAGACAGGTTCGGGTGGACCCCGCTGATCTGCCTGAACATGTCCTGCGCAACCTTGCGATAGTCTGCATGGCCCTGGGGTACCGTCCTCAGCTCGATTAGGTGCGTGGCCTCCCGCAGGTTCATGTGCATAAAGTACGGGTAGTTGTACGCAAAGTTTACCACGTACTGGGACTGCTCGGGGAACCGCCTGCGGATTTTTTCAAACACCTGCCTTGAGTTTTCCATGCAGTCCCTGAACTCCCCGTCGGCCCCGACGGCCTCCAGCTCCCCGGGTATCGTAAACCCCAGATCCGCAGTCAGCAGCTGCCTCTCCAGCGTAAGTGTCCTGTGCCTGTGAAGGTCCCTGAACATCCCAAAGTTGTTGATCAGATCAAAGGTGTACTCTGCCATCTCAAACGCCCTTGGAGGCCTGTGCCTCCTGTTCTCCCTCAGCCTTGCAAGGCCCTGGATGATCCTGTTTTTTTGCACGCCCGGCATTCTTCTGACGCCTGCGGCGATCTTGTGATACGGCACGCCCCGGGCCTGCTCGTACAGGATGGCCGAGACCACCTTGTCAGTCGCGCCCCTTTCTGGCTCATAGTCTACGAGCCTTGTCAGCCCCCCCGCCGCGGCGCGGGGCTCCGTGTATCTTTTGGCGTACGTCATTGATGCTGCCTTGATTTTTTGCAGGTATTTCTGCAGATCCCTTCCGTGCCTGTCGTCTGCCCTCCTGACAAACGACTTGATTGTGGAGTCCAGCTCCCCCTTGATCTGGCATGCAAGCGCCCTTTCCTCATCGAGGCCCGAGCTGAACAGTATCGTCAGCAGATACTCAAAGGCGCGCCCGTTGCCTGTTACTCCCACGTTTGTAAGGGCAGATGCGGGCAGCAGTCCGCGCAAGATGTCTAGCGCCTTGGCCTTGGTTGAGCCGCGGTAGACCAGGCCTGCGGATTTTATGTCCGACTCTGCCCTCAGTCTTCCAAAGGGCCTCTCCCTTCCCTCCGAGTCCCTGAACCGGTATTTTTCAATGGGGTATTTCTCCCTGACGTATTTTATCATGGGCTCGATGTTTTTTGAATACACCTCAAAGTCACGGTTGCACGCGTCGACATACGCGTCTGCAAACCTTGATCCCATCAAAACGGGGTCGCGGTAGAACCTGTACCTCCCGTCCGTCTTCTTGTCCCACGAGACATACCGGGACGACTTTTCCAGGTACGACAGGCCGATCCTCCTGTCCTCGATTTTTTTGACCGCAATGTTTGTCAGCCCCTCGATGGCAATGTGCGCCTCCCCCAGCTCGGCCACCGAGTCGTCGCCGTATTCTACTAGCACCCTGTCGTAGAACTCCTCCCCCCTGCTTTTGTTTTGCAAAAACTCATCCAGGAAAACCCTCCTCATGCTCTTGTCGGTCCTGCTGTACCTCGACATGAGGGCCCCGCGATCCACCTGCCGCGGCGTGGTTATGGCAAAGACCGATCTGTCTGTATTTGAGAAGTGCTCTGAAAGTATACTCTTTTCACTGGGGGAGAACTCTGGCAACAACTCTGCAACGGCCTGTGATTAATTATCTATTTCTTTTTTGTTGATCTGAATCAGATCGGGCT
Source organism: uncultured Nitrosopumilaceae archaeon (assembly GCA_964348355.1). Classification (GTDB taxonomy): domain Archaea; phylum Thermoproteota; class Nitrososphaeria; order Nitrososphaerales; family Nitrosopumilaceae; genus JAWVZS01. Next base: position 6,263 of record CAYGCI010000066.1, read on the forward strand.
GCCTTGTCTTTTCCATCCCCTTGGCCTGCCACTTCATCAGGACGTCCTTGAACGTGTTTGCAAACTGCTGATCCTCGGTATACACTATTGCCGTAACCCAGTATCCCCCTCCGGCCTTTCCGCCAAGCGAGTTCATCCAAAAGTCGTTTGGCAGCCCCTGCATTGCCCTGTTTTCAGGATCCCCCGACATCTGGCTCCAGTGCCTTGAGACAAACTGCAGAACCTGCCCGAGCTCACTCTTCTGAATCATGCCTTATCTCTGCCGGATTGGGATTTTAAAACCATGCTATTTTGGGCCTCGATGAAGTTGGTTAATTAATTCTTACAAACTCTTGAAAGCTTTCTCACACCCTGTCGGTTATACGTATCGCAGAAGAACCTACCATGACCAACGAAGAGATCGAGCTTGTAGCCAAGCCGGTCAAAGACATGTACGGCACTTCGATGGGAGTCGTTTTGGGTACCATTACCGATATCGACGGCAGCATTCAGACGGTTGGGGTGGACTGTGGCTCTGCAGGATTGCAGCAGATTCCATACGACCAGCTGGTTGTCCAAGGTGACGTGGTGATATTCATTCCCAAGTGGAGACTGGATTCCCAGAGATTGATTCGTGAAAAGGGGCTAGCCCTGCGCCGCCTCAAAGCCTTGATGGACATTGTTTCTGAAAATGACGATATGAAGAACGACGCAGAAATAATCCACGAGAAATACCGGGCCAAGCTCATTTCCCTTGATGAGTCTGAGCGTGAAATCAGGGCAAGACTGGAGGAACGACTGACGGAGCTGGACATCCAGGTAAAGGCGGCCAAGACTGTGCAACTTGACGCCAAGGTTCAATACAAGAGCAATGAGATTGCCGAGTCAACCTTTGGACTGGTTACAAAGCAGGCCAATGCCTTGATTGAGCACATTACTCACGAGACAGCCGAGATTGCAAATGTCCAAAGACGCATTGCAGACCTGGACATGGAAATCAAGGAAACCGAGGAGCCCCCAGCAAAAAATCTAGAGGATTCTGCCGTTACATATCTGGCAAACGAGCCGGATGTAAAGACGACACTACCTGAGGCCCCAACCGGCCAGCCAATCCAGAGGCCTCCTAGCATGGCAAGTCCAGAGAACATACCAGAGCCACCCCAACAGGTGACAGCAGAGACGTCCAAGGGGACTGCCGGCGAGGAGCCTGACTGGCTAGCTAGGATGGAGGCCCAGTAGGTCTTTTCTTTTTCTTTCCTAGTTTTTCATGCAGAGCCTTCGTATGAGGCCAACCTGCCTTGGGCCGATTGGGCGTGAATCCGAAATAATCATGGCTTTGTCCTACCTGTAGGCGGGATGTGGCCTTACACGACGGGCAGACGGGGAAGAATATCATGCCCGGTAAGGATTGGGCCAAACAGGTGTAATCACGCGACAGCCCCCGTCCCACCCTGGCAGGTGCCTCTTGCCGGCGTGCCCCTGATCACGCCTGCCGTGATGCGGGGGACGCCCCGCTGCCCCGCCTTTGGTTAACACTTAGTATGTGGTCACGTCCCCCCGTTGGCCAGGCGTGAAAATCATAACCATACATGCCAATTCGTGCCTGATTGGTAGGGGCAGGTGACCTCGTACACTTAATGTATCACTGAGAATCTAATGATGTAATGGATTTAGTCCTACCTGACGATAAGACGGACGCCTTCCGCCTGTTTTTTGTACGAGGTCACGTCCCCCTGCTGCCTAGGCGTGAAAATCACAGTCATAGATGTCAATTCG
>CAYGCI010000067.1:0-3122 GCA_964348355.1 uncultured Nitrosopumilaceae archaeon
CCAGAAGTAACCTACAAAACGGCTTCGAACTCGAGACGGTTCAAGCAAGGCTGCCCACAGATCCACAGATGGTCGTCTGCACCTCCACGAGTCGGTTACTTCTGGGAAGACTGTCCTGCCATGTCAGCCAGTCTACACTGGGGGCGACGGCCCTGACGCTCATGTTCTGGGGCGGTGACGGATCGTCGATTCCATCCCGGACAAAAGTCTGGACGGTGTGGCATGCGGCATGCGCCGGGGCCCGGGACCGCCGGACTCACGGGTTGGCTCGGTGAGAGACATCCTATAATGACGAGCAAAAATTCTCCAACACATGTGGGTAAACTACGCAGGGAAATGCTTTCCATTGTTGAAGAGCTTATGCTCTTCACTATACAAGCCATGATAGCGGAACGGCGACCTCTTCCTCGCCCTTGATCTGGGTGGTGTGTGCAAACTCTGGGTTTCCCGTCCTAGCTGTTTGCCATGTCTGCTACAACCCCATCCGGTCTTACCAGAAGTAACCGACTCGTGGCGGTGGAGGCGACACGCGGGCCTGCAGGCGGCCTCATCTGGATTGTTTCGAGCCTGGAATAATTTGATGTGGTACTGGAAAGACTGCCCGCTAGTATGTTGAACATATGATAAAAACATCCCCGCCGTAGTTATGATGATGGATCAACCCCTCGTTATGCATGTGCTTTGCGCACTAACTGTTGAATGGGGCAATCCGAGTTGCTGTGTTCCTGTGCCTTGCACACTGATGGATGACTGCAGCCTCTGGTACGTCAAGGCCAAGGGGGGGGGGGAAAGAAGCCGTCTGCGGTGACTCGCCTCCTGCCCACCACCCACCCAATGATCTGGGAGGATATGACATGACCACGCCGGAACAAGCAGGCGCGACTGCATAGTACAACCAGTGTTGGCTATAAAGCGGGCCACGATCAAGTAGGCATGGATCAGAGAAAGCTAGGAACATCGTCGTTTCTACGATGGGTGTTTTTACCATAGATGTATAACCTTGGTTTTAGACACAAAGGATCAGTAGTTTTTACGCGCTCAGGCACGGTTGTGCAACAATCTAGCACCCGCTGTTGTATGGGGTCACCGCGGTTATGCATCAAGCCATGAAAACATCACTGCTTATTTACTACCATTTTGACGTATTTTTAAATGGCAAAGTGGGCTGACTATCTTGTAACTGCTGTATCGTACGATCCGAACAGGGAGATCATGGAGGTGGAGGTACACGAAGACCTTGACGGCAGGATGGGCCCCGCCGAGATGACTGACAAGCTTACAATGTCGCATAACATGCGAAAGGGGAAGACGTACATGACTGTCTTCAGGACGCTGGGCTCCTGGAAGCGGGGGGAGCAAATCCGCATGTTTTCGGTTGGCGGGAACCCGTATTTTCGAATCGACAAAAACAAGGTCAGCCTGGACAATCTTGGAGACATTCCAGACATTGATTACAGTAAAAAAAAAGATCCCTCCCTGACCGATGCAGCCCCTACCGGTGACAGGCCTAGTCTGCCACCGGAACCGGCCGGGACAGAGCCGGCAGGGCAGCCAGAACCCAAAGCCGAACCCGGGCTAGAGCCGGAGCCCGAACCTGCAGAGGAAACACCGGCATCGCCCCACGGAACACTGCCCGCGGCAGGCGAGGTCGATATTCCATTTGAGGACGTGCAGCCTGGTTTGGTTTCAGAGGACTCCGCTGCACAGCCAGAACCCGATCCCGAGCCAGAGCCGCCTGAGGCCGAGGAAAAGCCAAAGAGGATAACCGAGCAGGAATTTCTAGACTATGAGCAGGATTATCTTAGAAGGCTAGAGGAGCAGAGAAGGCGGGAGGACGAGCTTGCAAGCCGGGCAAGAACCGAACAAGAAGAGCAGGAAGAGTCCAAAAGGCAGGCCAGGCTAAGACGTGAGGAGAAGCAAAGACAAAAACGCAGGGCTGAGACGCCCAGGCCCGCAGAGGCGGCAGGATCCCCCCGCGGCTTGCTGCCATCTGAGGGCGAGGTCGATATTCCATTTGAGGACGTGCAGCCGGAGCAGGCCTCAGAGCCCAAACGTGCAGCCGGGCCGGAGGAAGAGCCAGAAGAGGGAATCCTGAGTTTTGTGGATCCTGCAAGGGGGCCTGAGCATTATGTCAGACGGTTTTTGAGCGAGCCCGGGTACAAAGAATGGTTCAATCGCAACTATCCCGGTCATACAATCTACCGGGCGGTTGGAATCTCTGAGGAGGAATTCGAGCGGATTGCAGCCGTGATGACTCCCCGGCCCGAGCCCCCCGGGGCAGCTGAGAAGGCCGGAGAATCCGAGGGCCAGGAGATGGACTTTGATGATGACGACGAGGACGAGGATCCAACCCCTGAACAGCTTGAAAGGTTTGAGGAGCTTGAGAGACAGCTGGAGGAGGCCATTCAACAAAGCGAGCAGGTGGGGGCCGAACCCGGAGAGGAAGCAGCCGATGAGGATTTGGCAAAACCGGAGCCTCAAAAACAGGCTGCAGAGTCAGAACCGCTCGCAGCTGGGGCAGAGCCCGGGCCCACAGAATCCCCCCGTGGGGCATTGCCCGCAGACGGTGAGGTGGAGATTCCATTTGAGGAAATCCAGCCAGAGCAAGCAGCAGAGCCCGAGCCTGAAGACGAGTCCGTTGCAGAGCAGTACGAGCAAATCTCGGCTCTGTCTGACAAAATCAGGGAGCTTGAGGATGCCCTGGCCAATGCCGCGGGGATGGAGCCTGCCCAGAAACCCGATCCTGAAACCGTCGAGGGAATTATTGAGAGGCTTGATGAGTCCTCAGGCGAGCAGCTCGCGCAGCTTGAAAAGCTGGAGGAGCAAATCGGCCAAATCGAGGATGCCGACATCGAGTCAGTACTAGATAAACTACACAGGCAGGTGGACAGGCTAGACGCAATCAAGGAGAGAATTGCCGGCTCGCAGGAGCCGACACAGGAGCAAATCGACCGGGCAGCAGCGCTTGAAAAGCAAATAGCGGAGCTGGAGGCAAGGCAAAAACGGGCCAAGGCCGCATCCGGCGTCCTGGCCTACTGTGTAAGGTGCAAGGCAAAGCGCAGCATGTCTGATCCCGAGGAGACCACCATGAAAAACGGCAGGCCGGCCACGAGGGGAACGTG
>CAYGCI010000067.1:3222-7978 GCA_964348355.1 uncultured Nitrosopumilaceae archaeon
ACCATGAAAAACGGCAGGCCGGCCACGAGGGGAACGTGCTCTGTCTGCGGCACCGGGATGTTCAGGATCGGAAAGATGCAACCTGCAGGATCGTAGGGCCATAGCATGCCTTATGAGTCAGGTTGACGTAGCTATACCATGAATACGGCTCCCGTCTGGAGATCAAGTGTCTGCTCTGACTGCAAGCGAGTCCGCTGCCGGCCCGGTTGCAACTGTGACTGCCACTGGCAGCGCTGGCGCTAGAACTGCAAGATTTATGAGTACCTTGGAATTCCCAAGTCATATGAATTTCATCCACGGCGTAATAATCGCAGTGGGACTGCTGGTGGCTGCCAACCTGGCCATGATCTCCACCGATCTGGAGGGGGGAGGCGCTGCCGATTATGCCAAAGAGCCTGCGATTCCTGACATGATGGAAAAGGAATCCGCGGAGACACCGGCTCCGATGGCCAAGGCCGTGCTTGACGCAATGGCACCCGATGCTGCCAAAGAGCCCCCCGCATGAGGGGTGCAGCCATTGTACGGCGAGCCTGAAAGGATCCCATATCTTGGCGTAACATATCGTGAGCTCCGTGACATGAAGTATTCCGAGTTGGAGGGCAGGATCAACGCAAATCTGACTCCATACTTTGACGGCATCGATTTTATGAGCAGGGGGGAGCTTGAAGGCCTTCGAGAGGCAGTAAGGGAGACCAGGAAGCAGAAATTTCGGTTTGCTGATACGGATGACATTGAGAAGGCCAGGATTCAGCTGGCCCTGTCCAAGCTTGCACGACTGTTTAGGCTGGTCGATGACAAAATCAGCAGCTAAAGGCGTACCAAGTTTCTGGGGGTATGGTTGTTTTGAGCCAGCTGAGATGATTTTTGAATCCACCCCGCCGACGAAGGCGGCAAAACGGTGGCAGGGGGTGGGCAAGAACTGCGATTGCGCCTGCAAAAAGGCGCGGATTCAGGATAACCGTCCAGGACGAGTCGATATTAATCAGTGCGGGAAGGACGGCAAAAAGTTCTGGCCGCCCGTAGTACGCACAATTGAAAATCGAACACTTTTGTGTAAAAACAGGCACGATATGTCAAAATTATGATCGTGCGAGATCACCTGCCCTCATCAGTCAGACACGAATTAGATGCATGACTGTGATTTTGTATGTGGTCACGTCCCCCTGAGAAGCGATTCTTAATTAGCAGGTTTTGATCACTGATATACAGACATGCATCAGACGGATCAAAAATGCTTGCAAAAATCACACTATTTGTCAGATTATTTAACAAATTGATGGAAAAACTTGAACATTCACATGGTTTCTAATTATGAATCGCTTCTCTGTTGACTAGGCGTGAAAATCATAGTCATAGATGTCAATTCGTGCCTGATTGGCAGGGGCAGGTGACCTCATACGTGATTTTCGTGCCTAGCTAGCAAGGGGACGTGACCTCATACATCTAGTTTGATGGGCTTGTGAGCATATTCGTCGTATGTGGTCACCTGCCCCCACCAATCAGGCACGAATTGGCATGTACGATTATGATTTTCGTGCCTAGCTAGCAAGGGGACGTGACCTCGTACGATTATTTTATGTTCATACTACGTGGGGGGCAGGGTGGGGGGGGGGGGGGGGCGAGCGGGGGGGCGGAGACGCGTGGTGGTAAACGGAAAGGCTGCAGACTAAACCTGGCTGATGCGCACATAGACAAATTCAACAGCGCAAACCTTGCGCTATCCTGAACAGGCACACAAAAAGTGGGGAAGGGTTCTGATGGTGATGGACAACGCAGCACAGCACAAGACCGGAGAAGGTCCGCAGGTACCTGAAGAAAAATCCCGGCGTTGTCTTGCTGTACCTGCCGGTAGCCGGGCCGGAGCTGGGCGCCATAGGAGCAGTCTGGAAGGATGCCAGGTACAGGCTGGTCACATCTGCCTTTTACGACACGCCAGAGCACCTCAAAAGGATCGTCTCGGAATACTTCAGGACGTGTTCCATCAAGGCTGACATCTACAGGTACCTTGAACGCAGCGTGTGAGGGAGGCGAAATTTTCAACGATCACCGGTATAGTTCCATCCAAACCGTTATTTGGCTAACGGGAAGAGGACAACCCACGCTTGGTCTCCGTCTTGCTTTTCGCGCGGAGCATCTGTCAGGACGCGGACCGCTCCTCATGCTTGTGGCAATACTGGCGTTTTCTGCATATACACACCTGTGGAACCCGGCGGGGTTCCCGCCCTGGCACGTGGATGAGTCGACCTACATAGACCGGGCCTTGGATGTCTCAGATCACAAGATACTGTTGAACACTCACGACCATCCGTTTCTTGGCTGGACGATACTGGCCGGATTCATGCATGTCACCGGATATCCTGACTCCTTTGTCACATCGGAGGATGCGTCCTCGATTGGGATGCTTTACGGGGCACCGCGCATCCTCATGGGCCTGCTTGCTGTCTTGGACACCTTTCTGATCTACAAGATAGTCGAGAGGGGCTTTGGGCGCAGGGCAGCACCGATCGCAGCCGTCCTGTTTGCGGCAATGCCCGTATCGTTGACGCTCAGGATGGTTCTTCTGGACTCGATTCTACTCCCGTTTGTCCTGTCCTCCGTTCTGCTTGCAATGTACGCATGCGGCCCAGATCCAAAGAGCAATTCCGTCACATGGGGGAGGGCGCCGCTGCAGCCAGCCCCGGACAAGGCCCACCTGCTGGTTCTCCTGTCGGGCGTCTGTATGGGATGTGCCATGCTTGTCAAGATCCCCTCGCTTGTCATGATCCCGCTGGTTCTTGCTTTGGTCTGGTCGGCCGGCAAAAGGCCGGGGCGGATGCTGCTGTGGCTTGTGCCCGTGATCCTGATTGCGGCAGCATGGCCCGCGTCTGCGGCGCTGGAGGGTGAGTTCGATCAGTGGATAAAAGGCGTCCTGTGGCAGACAGACAGATACGGTCAGAATATGCTGAACGTATTGCAACAATACACTTCAGTGGCTCTAGTGCAGGGTCATGATCCTGACATATTGACCCATCCTGCGATCCTGCTGATGGCCACCATATCCCTGTTTCGAGTGGATCCAATCATGATATCACTGGGTGCAATAGGTCTAGTCTTTGCGGCCGCCATACGTAGCAGGTTTCTGATGCTGTGGGCAGTACCCGTCCTGCTGTTCTTCGGATTAATTGGATATGTAGAGTGGTTTCACCTGGGAATGCTGTGGACTGCGATGTGCATCGCCACTGCTGCACTGATCAGTGGCAGAATCGAAAGGGCGTCTGCGGGAAGGCGGGGCCCAGATAGGCAGTGCACACTGCTGCTGGTGGCCGTACTTGTGGCCGCATCGCTTGGCCTTTCTACGTCGGGAGTGCTTGTACACTGGGACTCTACATCTGCGTACTCTGAAGCGGTGTCTTTTACGCTGCAAAACTATGCGGATTCTGATACAGACATAATCATGCGTGGGGTTACTGAATCGCTGTTGTCAAACGTCTACAATCTTACCGGTTCTGGCACGGCAGATGATCTCCCTAAGCACATACATCCTGTAAAAACTAAAAGGATCGTAATGATAGAATCTATCAACAGAATCGAGCAGGCTCGGCACTTGTTGGAAACCCATTACGGCATCGTCAATGCTGTGCCTCCGGAAGCAGATGTACATCAGCGGCATCTGGAGATATACGACAGTGGCACTAGAGTGGCCGAATTTCACGGTCCCCCAAAACCGGACACCCCTATACCATCAGCGGTTTACGAGTATACCGGTCATAGTGTGGATGTGACCGAGTGGCATCCACCCGAGTGGTCCTCCCTGTCTACGTACGGCCCCACCGGCCGGGCCCTCCACCTTGACGGCACCGCATACGTCACGCTTGCCGATGCACCCGGTCTAGATCTTGACGGAGCCAATCCGTTCAGCATCACCTTTTGGATCAAGATGACCGACCCCAGAGAGCCGGGCTCGTCGATCATGTCAAAGGCCGGGAAAGATCTGCACCCGGGCATTGTCATGTGGGCTAAACCTGGCGGCGGGATCTCGCTCCGGTTGACAGACGGTGAGAAAACCCAGATCACCGTCAACACGTTCTCCGGCGTAACTGACGGCCGCTGGCACCATATTGTGTTCACCTACGACGGCTCCGGGTACAGGAACGGACTCGACGTATACGTGGACGGACGGATAGACAACCTGCGTCGGCACAGCTCATCACTGGCGGGCTCCATTGCAAGCGATCATCCGCTTGTGATAGGCGCTGGCAGCACCGAAGGGAAGGCTGTGCAGGACGTTACACTGGACGATATCATGGTATACTCGACACGGCTGCCTGCCGACTATGTGTCAGACGTGCATGAATGCCACGTGGAGATGGCTACCGTGTCAGACGCCGGAGGCGACGGCGTCATCGACGCGCTTACCGGCGATTGTGCGTATATGGGAGCATACAATGATGCGCTTCTGATGCACCTTGAATTTGAGGGCGACCTGTCGGACTCCTCGGACAACGGAAACGGCGGCACGGCGCACGGGGGTGTCAAGTATGCGTAACGCCTACGTCAGCCAGCTGGTCATCTCTACCACCTTCATCTCGCCCCTGCACAGCATGGCGCGTATGGATTTTTGCATCTCGTCGGCGGTCTGATACGGCCAGCCTGTAGTTGCCTTTCTGACCCCGCGCCACTGGGCCTGCTACCATTCTAGGCCAAAAACTAGTACTGATCGCCAGGATTTCTTTTATGCGGTGTATTCATATAAACAGAATGAAAGAATTCAAATCTC
>CAYGCI010000068.1:0-7743 GCA_964348355.1 uncultured Nitrosopumilaceae archaeon
GTGTGGTGCTTGGATATGCCCCCCCCTATCATCAGCGCCCCTGCCTTTTGCGCCTTGAAGACGCGTCCGGACAGCAGGTTCGCATCCGAAATCAGATTCAGTCTAAAGTCCGAGTGCTTTTGTGCGAACATCCAGACCTGGCTTCCCACCGCCCCGTCCATGATCCCCGGAACTATGACCGGGATCCCGTTTTTGTGCGCCCAGTAGAGAAAGGAGTCCTCCCCGAGGTGTCCTCCGATCATCTTTGTAATGTCTGCAGTAGACATCTCCCTGGTGCCTTTTTGATACTCCTCCTCTAGGAACCCCTGCACCTTCTCCTCGATCAGCGGACCGTAGCTGTCCATTGGAACCAGGACGCTACCCAGCCTGTGAATCCCCTGCTCGGCCAGCTCCCTGTCGTCCATCGTAAATGATCCCTCCCTATAGTCTGAAAAATGCCTTGCAATGTCGTGATCCAGCGCGCCGCATGTTGTTATGGCCACGTCAAACCACCTGTTTTTCACCACGTCCCTGATTATCCCCCTCAGTCCCGTTGAGACCACTGCGCCAACAAATGACACGAATCGCAGGCACTCCTTGTCTGAAATCATTTCGTGGAGGATGTCAAGTCCAGTCGACAGGTTGGCGGCCTCAAAGCCGCCTGCCTGCGAGAGCTCCTCGAAAATCTTCACAATGCCCGTATCCTTTGAGATGTTGATATCCCTCACGGGCCTGCCTTCCTCTGCCATGAAGTCAAGCTTTGACTCGCGCTATAAAATCCTAAAGCATGCGTGATTTTCAGCAAACTTTAAACCTCCATCACCCAGCCTTTTGGCATGGCGGGCCGGATAAGGGTGGGTCTTGTAGGCGTAGGAAACTGCTTTTCGGGCCTGATCCAGGGCATCGAGTACTATAGAAAGAACCCCGAGCAGCAGGTCATAGGGATCATTCATGACAGGCTAAGCGGCTACGGCATTCACGACATTGACTTTGTGTGCGGATTCGACGTTGGGGAGAACAAGGTCGGCAAGACAATCAACGAGGCAATCTACGAGCATCCGAACATGGTGGACTGGATTCCCAGGGAAGAGATGCCAAAAACCGAGGCCCGTGTCTACGAGAGCCCGGTCTTGGACGGGGTGGGCCTCTGGGTCGAAAACCGCGTAAGGCCGATCAAGAGCGAAAAGACCACCGAGCAGATAGCAGAGGAGGTCAAAAGAATAATCAAGGAGACCGGCACCGAGATCATCGTCTCATACCTGCCGGTCGGCTCCGACCAGGTCACAAGATTCTGGGCCCGGGTCTGTCTCGACACGGGCACCGCCTTTGTCAACTGCATTCCGTCGTTCATCGCGTCCGATGAGGACTGGGCAGAAAAATTCCGGGAAAAAAACATCCCGTGCATTGGTGATGACATCAAGGGGCAGGTCGGCGCAACCATCGTCCACAGAACCCTGGCAAAGCTGTGCAATGATCGGGGCACCAGGATTGAAAAAACCTACCAGATCAACGTCGGCGGCAACACCGACTTTTTGAACATGAAGGAGCAGGAGAGGCTGGTAAGCAAGAAAATCTCAAAGACTGAGAGCGTGCAAAGCCAGCTGGACGAGAGGCTCGACGATGATCAGATCTACGTCGGGCCGTCTGATTTTATCCCGTTCCTGGGGAATACGAAGCTCATGTTCATGAGAATCGAGGGAAGGCAGTGGGCGAACATCCCCTACAACATGGAGGTCAGGCTGGACGTGGACGACAAGGCAAACTCTGCCGGCATAGTGATTGACGCGATAAGGCTTGCAAAGATTGCGCTGGACAGGGGCATCGGCGGCCCGATAAGGCCTGCCAGCGCGTACCTGATGAAGCATCCGATCGAGCAAATGTCCGACGTTGCGGCCAAGGCCGCCTGCGAGGACTTTGTAGCCGGAGGGCAGTAGTCTGGCCAGAGGGCCCCCGGGGGCGGGGCGGCCTTGCGTCGAGCCGCCCGATCATTGCCGTGCGCGCCGCTTACGGGGGCGCCGCATTGTCTAGGCGCGACTGCGACGAGAAAATTGCGAGCACTACAATAATTGTCATCCTAGTCAATTAAAGTTGTTCATAATCGATTATCCACCCCAATGCACAACCCCAACTGTTGGTACACGTCAAGAAGGTCGATATTTTCGGTTTCAAGTCGTTTGGGTTCAAGAATACCACAGTCAGTTTTGAGCCCGGACTGGTGTCGATTTCTGGCCCTAACGGATCGGGAAAAAGCAACATACTGGACGCCATCATCTTTGCAATGGGCGAGAACCGTCCCAAAATCATGAGGGTGGACAGGCTTCGCTCGCTGCTGCACGATATAGAGGGACAGAGACGGGGACCGAAGCTGGCCCGCGTAAACGTCACCTTTGACAACTCTGATCGCAAGATCCCCGTAGACGCCGACACCGTGGATATCACAAGGGAGATGGATGACAAGGGGGACAACACCTACTATCTTAACAAAAAGCAGACCAACCGCAGCCAGATCTTGAACCTGCTTGATGTTGCAAACGCCGGGCTGAACCAGCTGAATGCAGTACAGCAGGGAACCGTAACCAGGATTTCGGAGTTTTCCTCCGAGGAAAAAAGACAGACCATCGAGGATCTGGTGGGCCTTTCATACTTTGACCAAAAAAAGACCGAGGCCATAAAGCAGCTTGACGAGGCAGACAGGAGGCTGGAGGTCGCACTGGCAAAAATGGGGGTAATCAAAAAGCAAATAGACGAGCTGGAGGAGGAGCGCAACCAGAAGCTCCGCTACGACATGCTGGAGGGGGAGGTCAAGAGGCTAAACGCAATATCTGCAGCTGCCAGCCTAAAGGCGGTCAGGGCGTCGCAGTCCTCAGTGGAGCGGGATCTTGGTGCAATTGTCGCCGACAGGGGGCAGCTTGACGGGGAGCGGACCAAAGTCCGGGACGAGATCAAAAGACTTGATGCAGAAAAATCCAGCTTTATGGAGGAGGTAAATGCGTACAACCAGGCAAAGGCCGCCATCGAGTCTGAGCTCAGCTCCGCACTGCAAGACTCTCAGGAGATCAACACCGCCGTGGCCACTGCAGAAAAAAGAGCATCCACAATCACGCAAAGGATCCCCCAGATTGAGGACTCCATCCGGGGACTGCGCGACGAGTGCGGCCGGATTGGTTCGCAGGTCTCTGAAATCAAAAGCACCGTTTCTCAAATCGAGGCATCTCGGGGACAGACTGACTCTGAGCTCCGGGATCTAGACGACCGGCGCTCCGGGGTGCTGACCCGGCAGTCTGAGATTGCCAAAAAAAAGACCAGAGTCGACAGCAAGATCAGCTCGTTGAATGAAAAACTCATTGCCAGCAGGACGGCACTGGCCAAAATAGAGTCTGAAAAGAGCTCCGTTGACAGGAAAATCTCATCCACCCTGTCCTCCCAATCCGAATACGGGGGCGAGTCCCGAAAGTACCTGGAGCTCCTGTCCAAGTTCCAGGACAGGATTCGCAACCACACAAACTCCATCCGCCAAATAAAATCCCAGATGTCTGCCCACGCCTCCAGGCGTACAAAAATCCAGAATGAAATCGATGAGATCAACCTAATCCTGGAGAAATCCACAAAGGCGGCAGCCCAGTACGAAACCAAGATCCGCCTCGTCAAGGGCATGATGCACGAGGACTATTCCATCGCCCGGCTGCAAGAGGACGGGCCGAGGCTTGGGATAGACGGGCTGGTCTACAAGATGATTTCGTGGGACAGGAAATACGAGCGGGCCGCTTTGGCCGCCGGCGGGGACTGGATAAAGGCCTTTGTCGTCCGGGACTTTGCAACCCTCCTAAGTCTGGCCGAGATCGCAAGGGAAAAAAGGCTCCCAAAACTCAAGATCATCCCCATGGAGGCGATTCCCGACTTTGGGATGTCGCAGCCCGAGGGCGGGGGGGTCCTCGGCGTACTGTCTGACTTTGTCAAGCCCCGGCCAGGGTATGCAAAGCTGGGGACGTTCCTGTTTGGAAATGTCGTCCTGGTTGACTCGAGGGAGGCCGCCTACAGGGTCTCAAAGTCCGGCTATCGCGCAGTCACAATGGACGGTGAGCTGTTCGAGGCCGAGGCCAGTGCGGTCATAGTGGACATCAACTCCAAAATCTCAAAGCTTACAAAAATCATAACGCTGAGCTCCTCCGTTGACGGACTGCTCCAGTCGATATCCCTGCTGAAAAAACACGTAAACAAAAAGAGGCACGAACTCGGGAGGATGGAGGACTCGATCTCCTCTGCCCGGGAGCGTCTCGGACTGTCCGAAAAGGAGCTGGCCTCGACTGAGCAGAGCTACTCTGACCTGAGGCAAAAGGCGGCTGACATCTCCGAGGGCCTTGCAACCTTTGAGCTCCGGCTGTCTGAGTACTCCAAAAGGAGGGACTCGCTTGAGGCAAACGCCGCCAAAGAAGAGTCATTCATAGAGTCGCTCAACGGGCGCATCGCGATGGTGCGGGAAAACTATGCCGACGGGGAGCAGTCCAGTGTGGCCCACGAGCTGGAGAGGATCAACGAGGCCAAGTCCTCGCTGGAGAGGAGGCGGACCGACATCCTTGCCGAGCTGCACCGGCACACCTCGAAGCTGGGAGACGTTCTTGCCGACGAGGCAAGGGCGCAAAAACAGATTGCCAGCCTTGAGGAGGATCTGTCGTCCCTCGGGGGGGAGAGGGCCGAGCTGGAGGCCAGGATCCGGGATTCTGCCCTGCTCCGGGAGGAGCACGGCGCAAGACTCGTCCAGCTCAGGCAGAGGGAGCAGGATCTGATTGCGACCTCCGGAACGTCGGTATCCCGGCTCAAGGAATACGATGACAGGCTGCGCGAGCTAAACGACAGGGACAAGGCGCTGACCAAGCAAATCGGCACTCTTGAGCGCCGGTCTGACTCGATGTCGCGTGATCTGAAGGATCTCGGCGAGCGCGGGGCCGGGCTGGCCAGGATCCTGGACTCCTCTGGCCTTGATGGTGACATTGAGACATTTGACGTCGGGCCGCTGCTGGCGGGCCTGCAGTCCGAGCAACGCTCCCTTACGACCCTCAACGCCAAGGCCCCCGAGACGTATGTCGAGGTCTCTACCGGATACCGCTCGATGTCTACGCGGAAGAACTCGCTTGAGGAGGAGCGCAACTCTGTTGTCCGGTTTATAGAGGAGATTGAAAAGGACAAGCGGCAGACCTTCCTTGATGCGTTTGACGGGGTTGACAAGGAGATCCGGAAGATCTTCGCAAAGATGACCGGGGGCAACGCGTGGCTTGAGCTGCAAAACGAGGACGACATATTCTCCTCCGGGATATCCTACTGGATTCAGTTTCCAAGCAAGCAAAAGCGCGAATCCACCTCGATTAGCGGCGGAGAAAAGACCCTTGCGGCCATCGTGTTTGTGCTGGCACTGCAAAAGCTAAAGCCCTCGCCGTTTTACCTGTTCGACGAGGTCGACGCGCACCTTGACGCGCCAAACTCCGAGCGCCTCTCTGCCATCCTCGAGGAGAGGGCAAAGGAGAGCCAGTTCATCATGGTCTCGCTCAAGGATTCCGTAGTCCAAAAGGCCAACCTCATCTACGGCGTATACCCGACCAGGGGCGTCTCAAACGTCGTGACCTACAAGGACCGGCGTATGCCGCGGGTCACCACCTAGGGCGCATGCCGGACTTTTGCCGCGGCAGGCATCGGCCAGGTCGGGGTTTTTTAGCTCTGCAACCGCATGATCCGCCCCTTGCCTGATCTGTGCGTCAAGGTTTTTGCACCAGAGAAGCGATCCGCAATTAAATTACGAATGGCAGGCTGCAGTTGCCTTCTGCCGTGTCTCTTAGGTCGCAGCGGCTATCTGTATCCTCGGGTTGACCAGCCCGCACACGAGGCGTCTGGAAGCTTTTTTTGCACCCCGGTGCACAGCTGGTCAAACTCGGCCCCGGTCATTCCCGTAAACATCCGGAACTTTTGTGGTTTTTTTGTCAGTTCATCGATCAAGCACATGGCTTGTATCTGGTTTTGCCGGTATTTTGATCCGTCAGGTACGGATTTGTGCACAGCTGGGTCAAAACCTGCTAATTAAGAGTCGCTTCTCCGGCTTTAGTGGTGTAACATGCCAACCCATGGAATCGAATTAAGCTAACCATTGCAAAAAAATCTAGGAACTCCGACCCAGACCATGGACAGCAACACCGGATTCTACAAAGACTGCATGGAGTACTTTGATGCACTCCGCAGGCAGGGGAAAAACGACGACGGCTTTGAGGACGAGTACTATTATACCATGCCGGCGATGAGGGCCTCAGAATAAGCTTCAAAAGGCCCCGCCGGACGTCTTATCGATAGGGTCATTATGAGCTTACATGCACTTGCGGATTCGGCGGTGAGGCTTGCGATGGGGATGGGATGCGAGTACTGCGACGTCAGGGCAGAGGAGACAGAAAAACAGGGGGTCTCCGTCGACAACGGGGAGGTCTTGCACCACGCGTCGGCAGACGGGGGGCTGGGGATCAGGGTCCTCAAGAACGGGGCGTGGGCGTTTGCGGCGCTGTCGCACCCGGCGAGTCTGGGACAGGTCAGAGAGTCGCTTGCAGGGGCGGTAAAAAACGCAGAGCGCGTCTCAGGACACAGAAAAACCAGGGTTCGATTGGGGGAGTACCCCTGCACGTCCGGGGCGGTAACCTATCCAGTAGACACGCCGCCGGAGCTGGACGTGGTGGTGGAGATCGGCCTCCTGTGCGACTCTGCAACCCGGGAGGTCAAAAACATCAAAAGGTCACTGACGGACATCACGTGGGGGACAACCAAAAAGATCTTTTGCAGCAGCGAGGGCAGCAGCATCGAGCAAAACTATACGGATACGGTCGGGGAGACGACGGCCACGGCCCACGACGGGGTCACCCAGTCGGTCAGCACCACGGAGGGGGGCAGGGGCGGACTAGAGCACATAACCGGACACAATGATCTGGCCGCACGGTCGGCGGACAACGCGCTCAGGGCGTCAAGGCTGGTCCATGCAAGGCCTGCAGGGGAGGAGAGGACGACGGTTGTACTGAACCCCGACTTTGTCAGCCTGCTAGCGCACGAGATCCTGGGGCATCCCTCCGAGGCGGACAGGATAATGGGCAGGGAGATGGCCTGGGCCGGAGGCTCGTGGTGGGCGGGAAGAGGCGGGGAACAGGTCGGCTCAGAGCGCCTTACGGTGTTCGACGATCCGACCATGCGCGGATCACTGGGATGGTACGAGTTTGACGACGAGGGGGTAAGATCATCAAGGACGGATCTGATAAAAGACGGAGTCCTCAAAAGTCACCTCCATGGCAGGGAGACTGCAGAATGCTTCGGCGTGCGGTCCACTGCAAACATGAGGGCGGCCTCGTACCGCCACATGCCGCTGATCAGAATGGCCTGCACGTGCATAGACGGGGGCGACCTTGATCCCGGGGAGATGATAGGGGACGTCAGGTCGGGATACCTGATATCGGACATGAAGATCCCGTCAATTGACATGTACCGGTACAACTGGAGCATCTCCTGCCAGTATGCAAACAGGATCGAGAACGGGGAGATCGGGGAGCTGGCAAGGGACGTCATAGTCATGGGAGTCGCCCCCGAATTCCTCGGATCGGTTGACGCCTGCGGCAGGGACTTTGCGGTCAGGCCGATTACAAACTGCGGCAAGGGCAACCCCATGCAGCCAATGATGATGGGGGGCGGGGGTCCTGAGCGAGAGGATCGCCGCCGCTGCGCGCGACCTTGCGGTTCTGCAGCGCTGCC
>CAYGCI010000069.1:0-7726 GCA_964348355.1 uncultured Nitrosopumilaceae archaeon
TTTGCAGTTTCAGACGTCCATCAAAAGAGGACATGCTAAAGTTGTCCAGATTTCGCAATACCAGTCCCAAATCAACTACAGAGCTGCTCGTGGGACTATCCATCACCCTTTGTACGAACATGTGTGCTTTAAAGGTGTTCTCAAAAATAGTCGCAGCGGCTGTCCTTTTAGCAGCAGGCCAGTAGCCGTGCCATGATCAGACGCTTCGGTAGCCGGATTTGTTCTCGTGCCAGCAGCTGAAAAGATATCCAAAATGGATGTGGTAGGACGCCGATGACTGACGGAGGCCCAGCCCGCAGCATTCGAAAAGTATAATGATCGCGTAACCGGTGCCATCCTTTTCGACATGCATGGGCCGAAGGACAAAACTGCTACTCCAAGTCCAACATGCGAAAATGATTTTGGCCGGCCAGGTAGCGGCAGGACTCACGCCAACTGCGGCCGCAACCTGCCGCCAGGAGGCGACTGCACGGGTGCCGTACTTGCCGCATCCGAAAAACAAACCAGAGTAATTTTGCCGTACAACGAATCCTCTGTTTAAATAAGGTGTTGGATTTAGCCAGTCCATGCCGGAAGAGGGCCAAAGGCAGTACTACTTTAACTTCTCGTTCTTCAAGGTTGATCCAAAATGGCGGTGGATGGCGGACCTGGCAAAGGAAGAGTCGGCAAGGGAGGTCGAGATTGTCGTGAAAAACTCTGGAATCAAGGCAAGGACCTATTCGACCCTGGGCCTGAGGGATGATGCGGACTTTTTGCTCTGGTTTGCGGCAGAATCAGTCGAGGAGATCCAAGGCGTGATTACAAAGATATACTCTACGGTGTTTGGAAAGTACATCGCCCCCTCAAGGACGTATCTGTCCTGTACAAGGCCCTCAATCTATGCAAAGAAGAGAAAGACGATGTCGTTTGTCGCAGGAGAGGATCCAAAAAAATACCTGGTGGTGTACCCCTTTGTAAAAAGCAGGGAGTGGTATCTGATGGCAAAGGAGAAGAGGCAGGAGATGATGGACGAGCACATCGAGGTCAGCCAGAAATATCCAAGGATAGCACTGAACACGACATACTCGTTTGGCATAGGGGACCAGGACTTTATGCTTGCGTTTGAGACGGACAACCTGCGGGATTTCCAGGATCTGATCATGGATCTCAAGGAGACGCAGGTATCCCGGTTCGTGGCCGAGGATGTGCCGATGACGCCGTGCGTCAGAAAGGGCATCATTCCGCTGATCTCGAGCATGGGATGAGCGACCCCAGGCAATCAGGATGACTTTGGCAGGGGTGCTGCACCGCCACGAGTCGGGCTGCACCTTTGAGGACTGCGGATAAACATAAATTCAAAAAAGGGGGATTCCAACCGGTTTAGGAGGCAGCATACAATGAAATACAACAGGCTGGGAAAAAGCCGGATCGAGGTATCGGAGATAGGATTTGGGGCATGGACCATCGCGCTTGACTGGTGGGGGAGGAAAATACCGGAAGACGAGGCAAAAAGGATGCTAAAGAAGGCATATGACCTCGGGATCAACCTTTTTGAGACCGGGGACATGTATGGAAAGGGAAAGAGCGAGAGGCTGATCGGCGAGGTCTTCGGGGACATGAGAGACGAGATAGTGATCTCAACAAAGTACGGATATGATTTTGAGGGGGTGGATCAGATAGGCCACAGCGAGCTGCCCCAGCGGTTCGATGAGGAGTTTGCCAGAAGGGCGCTGAGAAACAGCCTGCAAAGGCTGCAGACGGATCATGTTGACGTGTACGGACTGCACAATCCCAAGCTAGGCCATGTCAGGGATGACTCTGTTTTTGCAACACTGGACTTGCTAAAGGAGGAGGGAAGGCTCGGGACATGCCAGGTCGCGCTGGGGCCGGCAATAGGCTGGACCCAGGAGGGGTTGGAGGCCATGAGGCGCCCCAACGTAAGCGCGGTGCAGACGGTCTACAACATTCTTGAGCAGGCCCCGGGAAACGAGCTGCTGGAGAGCGCCTGCAAAAACGACGTCGGAATCCTGGCCAGGGTGCCGGACGCATCGGGAATCCTCACAGGCAAGGTGGGGGCAGACACCAAGATTGACGAAAAGGATCACCGCTCGGTCCGCAAGGGGGAATGGATCAAGGCGTCGCTGAAAAAGGTCGAGCAGCTGCGCCCCATTGCGGATAGAAACGGCCTGGACATCACGGAGCTGGCAATCAAGTTCATCCTGTCCAAGAGGGGAATCTCATCGGTGCTTCCCACCGTCGTGAGCATCGAGGAGATCGAGCAGTTTGCGTCCATGTCAGACGGAGGATACATCGGGGGGCAGGACATGGGGGAGATTGGCAAGCTGTTTGACTCATGGCCGGAATACGAGTTAAAGTCAACGGTGCAGACGGCATGACCGCGTACGACACAGATCCCAAGGCCACGATTGAGCTGATCGAAAGGATGAAGCTTGCCAGGATTGGCGAGCATGCAAGGTGGGAAAGGATGGCAAAAAAAATCAGAGGCAGTCAGGTGCTAGAGGGGGGCGAGGTCGCGTATCTTGCAAGGTTTGCAAGAGTCTACAACGACTCGGGGGTGACGTCTCGGAGCAGGATTCTTCACGTAAGGCTGTCAGAGGAGGATCAAAGGCCAAAATGCCTGGCATGTGGGGAAAAGTCAGAGTTTTACTGCAACCAGAATGACGCGTACTTTTGCGCCACGCACATAGTCGGGCATGATGAAAACGAGAGATAGTCAGGCAGGTATTGTCTCTTCCAGCGAGAAATCGCCCTCGACAAAGTACTCCACGCGGGTCTTTTTGAACTCGCGCGAGCTGAAGAGTATCCTGTACTCGTGAACGCCTATCTGCTCCTCGATCTGTGATGCCACGACGTTTGCCTCGTCAACGCTCTTGCAGTGAATCATGGAGAACACGTTGTAGGGCCAGTCAGGATAGGTCGGCCTCTGGTAGCAGTGGCTCACCTGCGGGAACGCGCCCAGCTTTTCGCCCACGGCCTCTATGTCATCCCCGGGCACCTTCCAGACAATCATTCCGTTGGCCGTAAAGCCGGCATCCCTGTGCCTCAGTATGGCCGCAAACCTCCTCAGGACCCCGATCTCCTCGTACTGCCGAAGCTTTGCAAAGATCTCCCGGACCGTCATTCCCAGCCTTTCAGAGTAGGCCAAAAACGGCTCGTCTACAATCTCAAGATCCTTTTGCAGCTGGCGGATGAACTCCTTGTCGTCCTCTGTGGGCTCGAACCTCTCATCCCTGACTTTTTTCTTCTCCTCGGAGGGCCTGACCTCGTGCTTTTTTTCCTCCACCATGTCCAGTTTTACGCCTATCTTGAACAGCCTTATCGTGGGCAGCATCCTGACCCTTTTGATTCCCGAAAGCTTTGAGAACTTGTCCAGCTCCGTCTTGAGGTCAGAGCCGGGCGGGGTGGCTAGGGTAAACCACAGGTTAAACTCGTGTTCTCTCTCATAGTTGTGGCTCACGCCGGGATGCCTGTTGATCTGGCAGGCCACGTGTTCCAGCTTTTCAGGCTCTACCTCCATTGCAACCAGGGAGCTCTTGTAGCCGAGCCTCCTGGTATCAAAGATGGCGCTAAGCTGCCGTAAGACGCCGGAACTCTTCATTTTCCTTAGCCTGTCCATTACGACCTCCGGGGACAGGCCGAATTTTTTTGCTATTGCATGGTACGGCCTTTCGGTCAGTGGAAAGGTCCACTGGATCTCGTTTAGGATCTCCTTGTCCAGATCATCCATGGAGGCCAATACTTGCAGGGCTCATCGGTTCAATTAAAAGTGTAGCATAGGGTGCGAGGCCGCCTCTCAGGCCGTCCTGGCTGCCCGCACACGGCGGGGCTGCAGGGGGGTGACCTCGCCCAAAAGTCCCCCGACATTCACGCGATTTTTAGTTTCCAGTCAATCCCCCCGGCATCATCATGAGGGCCCAGGACGGCAGCATCACCCATGGGCAAACTCCCGCCAACACGCAGTACGAGTTTACCCCTCCCCCGAGATACGGCGTGGCAGGCGTGATCATGAAGGCTCCGACCAGCAGTGTAATCTGAGGGGTAAACTCCTGCCAACACGCACCCTTGAATCTATAAATAGAAATTCAGAGCCCAAGGATCGTTGATCGTTGATCTCCACCTGAACGGCCGGCAGGTCATAGTGGTGGGAGGGGGCTCGGAGGGACTCAAAAAAATCAACTCCCTCCTGACCCAGGACTGCAGGATTGTCCTGATAAGCAGTGGTACCAGCAGGCAGATTGACTGGTATGTAGAATCAAAGAAGATAGAGTTCAGGAGGGCTGCGCTAAGGGATGCCGAATTCCTGTCAGAATACAGGCCATACATCGTAATGGCGACGACAGACGACAGGGAGCTGAACCGCAAAGTCGTTCAAAAGGCAAAGTCGATGGGCTGCCTGGCATACGCATCAGATGATCCGGACGTGAGTGACTTTGCGCATCCGTCGGTGATCAACATCGGGGATGCCGTGCAGGTTGCCGTCTCCACCGGGGGCAGGAGCCCCGCGATGGCAAGGAAGTTGAGGATCAAGGCCGAAAAGGAGATCAGGAAGATCGTAAGCAGTGAGGATGTCGCGCAGATCAGGCTGCAGGGAATCGCAAGGGAGAGGGCCAAGCAGAAGATCGGCACCCAGCAGCAGAGGAGATCATTTCTGTACAAGGTGATAAACGACCAAACGATTAAAGGGTTCATAAGAAATGATGACCTCAAGGGGGCCCAGGCGCACATTGAGAGGATGTTGAGGGAGTGGGATGAAAAGTAACATAATCAACGCAAGGGTCACGTTTCGCAATGCGCCGATTCACGTGCTGGAGGGATTCACCTTCAAGAACATGGGGGAGGCATACGAGCGGTTCAAGAGCCGCTCGGGCCTCGACGAGTGTGTCATACTGCAGACCTGCAACAGGGTAGAGCTCTTCGCCGCGGGCGGCGGCGACATCCGGGGGATAAAGAGGACGTGGGCCTCGCTTGCGGGACTAGAGGAGGGCGCCTTTGAGGGGAACCTCGAGTGCGTGGAGAACGCAGATGCGCTCAGGCACCTCCTGAGGCTGACCTCCGGGCTGGACTCCATGGTGGTAGGAGAGGAGCAGATCCTAGGCCAGATAAAAAGCTCGATCTCCGGCGCCAGGGCCGCGGGATCGTCGGGGGAGCGCCTCAACACGCTGTTTGACAAGGCCATACGGATCGGAACGAAAATCAGAAACTCGACGGAGATCAGCAGGGGGGGAATCTCCGTCGGCTCCATGGCAGTCAGGCTGGCAGAGGAAAACGTCGACGAGCTAAAGTCAAAGGCGATCCTCCTGATCGGGACCGGGGAGGTGTCGACGCTGGTTGCAAAGTCACTGACACGCAGGGGGTACGGCTTTGACGTGACCAGCAGGACGGTACAGAGGGCAAGGGCGTTTTGCCAGACGCTTGGGGGATCGCCGGTGAGGTTCGAGGACATCCTCTCGGGATTTGGAAACTATGATGTCATCCTGGTTGCGACGACTGCGCCGTATTTCCTGGTGACATATGAGAAGATTACCGACGCCGTCAGGGAAGGGCGGGGGGGCATGATGATCCTGGATCTCTCCAACCCCAGGACGGTCGACGAGCGGGTCGCCACGCTGTCAGGCGTGAAGCTGATGAACCTTGATCAGATAGCGGAGATGGTCGACAAGAACATGCGGAGCCGGATAGGCAAGGTAAAGACCGTTGAAAATATAATCAGCGGCGAGCTAGACGTACTAGAGGCATCGATGAACCGTCTAAATGTAGAGCCACTGGTCAGGGAGGTCTTCAGGAGCATAGATGCTCGAAGGGAGCGGGAGCTGCAAAAGGCGCTAAAGATGCTCGGGGAGAGAGACGAGGGCAGGATCAGGATCATCGAGGAGCTGACAAAGGCGGTGGTGGAGAGCATCGTCTCGACCCCGATGAACAACCTTCGAAAGGCGTCAGAGGACGGCCAGTCAGGTATAGTCGACGTGGCCGGCAGGCTGTTTGACTATGACAAAGACGGGCAGCAATAGACTAGGATTATATTTGTAGAGGGCCGGGTTTTGAGCAAATGGTGTTTCCAGATACGCGTCTTCGAAGGATGAGGACGTCAGAGAAAATGAGGGAGCTGGTTCAGGAGACAAGGCTGTCCCCCAGCGACCTTATTGCGCCGGTCTTCGTTCAGGAGGATCTCAAGGCCAGGACAAGGATCGACTCGATGTCTGACATGGAAAGGCTCCCCCTTGGCGAGCTGAGCGGCGAGGTCGGCGCAATCTCGGACCTGGGAATTCCGGCAATCATGCTGTTTGGGATTCCGGCAGGCAAGGATGACATCGGAACGTCGGCGTTTGCAGGGGACGGCATCGTACAGAGGGCAATCGCGGAGGTGAGGAAAAACTTCGGGGACAGGATGGTCGTCATGGCAGACGTCTGCCTCTGCCAGTACACGTCGGCAGGCCACTGTGGGGTCGTCAGGGGTGACAGGGTTGACAACGATGCAAGCAACGAAATCCTTTCAAGGATCGCGACCAGCCAGGCAGAGGCCGGGGTCGACGTCGTGTCGCCGTCGGCAATGATGGACGGGCAGGTTGCAAGCATCAGGAGGGGGCTGGACGGGGAGGGGTTCTCAGATGTCTGCATAATGTCGCACTCTGCAAAGCACCGCTCCAGCTTTTACTCGCCATTCAGGGACGCCGCAGAGTGCGCGCCAAAATTCGGGGACAGGAAGACCTACCAGGTCCCGTTTACCAACGCCAGGGAGGCAATCAGGGAGGTCGAGTCCGACGTCAGCGAGGGAGTAGACATCGTCATGATAAAGCCGGCACTGGCCTACCTGGACTTGATTGCGGAGACCAGGAGGAGGTTCAACGTCCCCGTGGCAGCCTACAGCGTGTCTGGCGAGTATGCGCTGGTAAAGGGGGCCGCGAGGCAGGGATGGGTTGACGAGGACGACATAGCGCAGGAGATTCTGCACTCGATCAAGAGGGCGGGGGCAGACATGATTGTTACATACTTTGCAAAATCGGCCGCCAGGCTCCTAAATGAGGGCCGATGAGGGACGACGAGCGGTTCGAGATAGAAAGGGCCTTTGACCTGCTCCCGCACGTGGCAGGCGCCAGCTGGGCCACCCTGTGGTTCAGGCTAAGCGGGATCAGGGCCCCGACGGCAGAGGAGTTCAGGGAAAAGACGGTGGAATACTTTGAAAGGCTGGACGGCCTTTACGGGTCGTTTCCGGACGACGAGCGGTTTGCGGGGCTCTCAGGGTTCATCCGGTGGAGGAGGGACGAGGAGATCAGGAAAATCAGGGACGGCGCAAACGGCGAGGTTGAAAAGAGGCACCGGCGGTACGTCGACTATGGATAGTCAAAATCTGTTTGAAAAACCCCCTGAAAACCTTACATGTTTTAGGAACGGCATGATCGATCTTTATGTTGCAACAAGGTCGCAGTGAGGCATGTCTCAGACTCCTGACTACAACCAGAGGCTGGAGAGGATTTTGAAGATAGATGACAACGTAAGGTTTGTAGCCGTAAGCGACATGGACGGAAACCAGATTGTCTCAAGGAGCAGGCCCGGGGTGGACATGTACCTGTCGCCCTCGGACACGCAGGAGACCCTGCAGCACGCGGCGGCTGCCTGGAAGTCAAGGATGAAGCATTATGACAAGATAGGCGACGGCATATACACGCTGGCAGTCTATGAAAAGCTGCGAAGGGTCACGATCCCCCTGAAGAGCGGCAACCTGCTGCTG
>CAYGCI010000070.1:0-7650 GCA_964348355.1 uncultured Nitrosopumilaceae archaeon
AGAGTGTGCATAAAATGTCGCCAAAATCGTTCCTACTCATAGGGGTCCACTCCACTTGTACGGCGCCGTCGTGTTGCCGAGCCTTGTATCAGGGATCCTGTCATGGTTTCTCATGGCCTCATCGTAGCCGCCCAAAAAGCGGTGCCGGCCCTCTGTTTATGGGTGCCGGCGGATTGTCCGGCCCCCGCCTTGGGACAGTATTGTAGAGTCATATCGAGTCGCGGTACCCTGTCATCCTCCCGGAGCATTTCCAACCATGATGTTTGCACCGGTGTGGCGGGGCTGCATCCTTGGGGCCTGTACTGCACGAGGGCCTCCATTGGGTTCCAAGGCTCCATTACAGCCCCCCCGCCTTGGAGTCCTGCCAAAGTCTGAAAGTCGGCAAAACACTACTTTAGAACCGGGGTTCCCTCCGCATCGCTGGTTCTTTCGGGATCAAAGCTGTCCCGGTGTGATGCGTCCCTGTGCATGTAGCTGTGCGTCTCCCCTGTCTTTTTTCTGCAGAACTTTTTGTGGACGGTCTCCTCTATCTTCAGCGTGGTCTCGTTTTCATGAAACAGCCTCTTGCCGCAGTCCCCGCAGATGATTTCCGGCATGATCTGGCTCCAAGCCAAATCTATTTAGATGTTTAGAGAAATTTTTGAGCTGAGAGCTTCCTGAATATGCGGCGTGGGAGGCATGGCGATCAAGACCCTGGCCGGCAGTGCCGGAGATGGGGGGCGGCAGGAGGTAAAAAACACACGACTTTTGTACGTCTGGACTACATTGAAAACCATGTCCGAGGTCGATCTTGCGCCGTTTGCGGCTTGGTCGGTCATCACAGGCGTGCTGATCCTCGTCTCGTCTGTGGCGTACCGAGCCTATTCCAAGCGTGGGGCCGCCGCCTAGGAGGCCTGCTTTATGTATGCCAGGATCCCGGTATAGTCAAGACCTCCAAAACCACCCCTGACTGCGGCGTTGTAGATCTCCTCTGCCCTGACAGACATTGGGAGCCTGACTCCGAGTGATCCTGATGTCTGGTTTATCGCATGAAGATCCTTTTTCAGGTTTGCAAGCGTAAATGTCGGATCAAACTCGTCCCTTATCATCCTGAACGCCTTGTTCTCGCTCATCCCGGTTTTAAAATAGGTTGAGTTTAGAATCTTCAGGAAGGTCTCCGGATCAACGCCTGCACCCCTGACCAGGGTAATCCCCTCAGATAATGCCAGTGCCAGCATTGCAATCTGCAGGTTCATTGCAAGCTTTACCGCGTGCGCAGTCCCGCCCTCCCCGAGATAGAACACCTTGCCTGCAATTGTCTCAAGGACCGGCCTGCACCTGTCAAAGACCGCCCGGCTTCCTGCAGCCATCATTACTAGGCCGCCAGAAATTGCCACATTGGGACCTCCCATGACCGGGGCATCTAGCATCTCTATGCCTGACTCCCTGAACCTCCGTGAAATCTGCTTTGACTCTATCGGGCCTATCGTGCTCATGTCTGCCACGACCAGTCCGTCATGGCCCCCCTCCACTATTCCGTCCGGCCCAAAGGCGACCTGTCTTACCGCCTTTGCATCCCTCACCACCGTAATTACAATCTCGGAGTTTTCTGCCACCTGCCTGGGAGACTCGTATACCGCGGCTCCCTTCTGCCGCAGCTCCTCCGTCTTACCTGCCGTTCTGTTAAAGACAGACAGCTGGTTTCCCTCGTCCAGCAGGTGCAGGCCTACCGCGCTGCCCAGCATCCCGGTCCCGACTATTCCTATTGAGGCCATCTTGAACCTATCTCCTCTCCTCGCCTTTGACGATCCACGGATCCCTGCCAAACCTGGCCGCCTCAAACTGCAGGTGTCCGATTAGCTTGTCCCCGCGCCTCACCATCGCATAATCTGTCTTCTTCACCGAGAACGTCCTCTCCCTTGTCTTGTACCCGCCCTCGATTGTCTTGATCTTGAATCTTTTTCCGGCCCTTATGATCAGCTTTCTTGCATGCTGAACGTCCCCCATCCATGAAAACATCTCAAACTCCCCAAAGTTCTCGGTCTTGATGTCATAGCCGTATTTTCTGGCCTCAAACTTCAGATTCTCCTTCTCGGCCGTGCCGTTCAGCCACTCAATCACCCTGTCCCCGCGGCCCTTTTCTACCCCAAAGGTCTCCGAATCCCTCAATTCCATTATGGGTGACGGCTGTGTGATTAAAAAATGTGCCACCTGTCTTCCCATACGGGGCCGCCTCCACCCTGGCAGTTGGGCATCAGCCTGCATGCAGCCGTGCTCTTCGTGCCCGGTCGGCAGGGGGACGCGACCTCGTACGCTTTTGGGTGTACCGGGCTCATGGCGGCGCCGGTGGCGGGGTGCGGATCTGCAGGCCATGCCGGTGATCGTTGAAGGTTTCGCCTTCCTCACACGCTGCGCTCAAGATACTTGTAGATGTCAACCCTGATGGAACACGTCCTGAAGTATTCCGAGACGGCCCTTTTGAGGTGATCTGCCGTGTCGTAAAAGGCCGATGTGACCTAATACATACAAGTGTGGAGACTTTGAGGGGGGTTATCCGGTAAATGCCGGAAGGCTGTTTGATCCATGTCGAGGATAATCCGGGTAGGGCCTACCTTACACGGGGAGTTGATCTACCTAGGTTTGGGAACGCTGTTCTGGGCACATCCTGGAGGACAGGGCTATACAGATTGACTAAAATATTGATTTTTGGTAACCTGGTTTATGATTACAGTTGACTGCCGCGACATCGAGCCCATCAAGCAGGAGCTGCTAGTCTATGTTGCAGACAACGTGGCCGCCATTCCGGCCCTGAAGCTTCATGAGTTCGTCCTGTCCCCGATAGAAGAATCCGAACCCATTGCGCACGCCGAGGTGGTGGCTGCAATCAAGGAGTTCCTCGACTCGATAGACGAGATTCGAAACTTTGCGGTGATTACGCAGGGTGATGTGATTCTTGTAAAGTCGATCAGTGGCAGGGTAATTGAGCGTGAGGGAGCGTCTGTGCCAAAAAACGTCGAAGGTATGTTCACCTGCACCCATTGCGGGTACATTACAAGGTATGAGGTCGAATACCAGAATCACGTAAGGATCCACTATCTCTAGTCGGCTGCTTTTTGCCGGCAATGCGCCAGGGGCGGCTTGGTCCACGTTGATCGGGGCGTGTTGGGCCAAAACCATGGCGTGGTTCTTATCCCCTGGCAGACCTGCCTGTCCTGCGACATCAGGACGGGATCTTTATAAGCACTGACGGAGTCCATTAACCATGGAGGATCGACAGGATGTCGCCAAGGTTTACTGCGAAAAATGCGACGCAGTCTTTGACTCTAGAAAAAAATACGAAAGGCACCTGGATCGGCACTCTGGAGTCTCCTGTGAGTCATGCCCGCTTGATACTGCAGTAGAAAAGCTATCCCGGCTGTTTCGCAGGAAGTAGCCACCCCGGGCATTCTGGAAGATGCATCCACTGTCATGCCGGGCCGAGGCTGCGTGGCTTGATCCGCAACCGTTTGAGCCTATAAAAAGGCCAGCAAGGATCGCATGGGCAGAGCGGGGGCACGGCCACATCTGTTGGGACTCGCGGCACGCTCTCGTACATTTGGAACAAATTTTTTAAGGCCTTTGAAAACCCTGTCAGTTATGAGAAAGACCGGACTGATCGCAGCCGCCGTGGTCGCCGTCGTGATCATCGGGATAGGCGTCTCATACACGTCATTTTCAGGCCCGGAGGATGCCAACTTGGATGTGCAGAGGATGCATGGCGACATCTCCACTGCCATGGGTTCCCCGATCCTGGGAAGTCCTGACGCCCCAATCACCATAGTCGAGTTTGGCGATTACCAGTGCCATGCATGCCACGCATGGTTTCTGGGCTCCGCCCCTGCAATCAAGCAGGACTATATTGATACCGGAAGGGCAAACCTGGTGTTCGTGGATCTTGCGTTTTTGGGCCGTGACTCCCCGAGGGCCGCACAGGCAAGCTACTGCGCCGAGGATCAGGGAATGTACTGGGAGTATCACAACATGCTGTACAACTCCCAGGAGGAGGAAATCGACAGCTGGGCAGGATCCGAGCGCCTGAGGGCCTTTGCGTTCGGCCTGGGGCTGAACATGGGGCTCTTTGAGAGCTGCCTGGACTCTGGCAAGTACTCCCAGCGCGTCCAGTTCAATGCGGGCGAGGCGCGCAAGGCCGGCGCAGACCGCACCCCCACGTTTTTCATAGTGGGCCCTGACGGCCAGCAGCAAAAGATTGTCGGCGCGCAGCCCTACTCCGTATTCAAGCAGGTCCTCGACTCGATGGTCTAAATGGCGTCCGTATTCAGGCAGGTATTCTCGGGCTACTCGTATGTCGCAATTGCCTGCATAATCTTTGCCGGCCTGGCCGTCCCGCTGCTGATAATCTCCGAGTATGTGTTCCTGGAGCCGTACGTGGTGGCACACCTGCCCCGGGATACCGAGCTTGGATTCTCCCTTATCATGGCCCTGTCTGCGCTGTCGGGGCTTGTGATGTCGATGAATGTGTACAGGATCCGCATGTTCCGTGGCTCGTCCCGAAGGATGGGCGGCGGCGTTTTTGGGACCGTGATTGGGGCGGCTGCCGGCGCATGCGGCTGCGGCCCCGTCGGATTCGCAGTAATCTCGACCTTTGGATCTGCAGGCGCTGCCGCATCATCGTTTGTAACAAACTACGAGATTCCGATCCGCCTTGCAGCCATTGGAGTACTGTGCATTGCCTACTGGACCACCGCCAGATCCCTGAGATCCGAGTGCAGGATCTGACCTTCAAAAAACCGGTTCTATATTTACCAAAAGGGCAGCTTTTCCAGACCAATCCCCCTATGTGCGATGCATCCAAGGGGTATTCATTGACAGTCATCTATGTACCTACAAGGCCGAATCGAAAGACCCTGGAGGCAGACGAGCTGGACGAGTCCCAGGAGCGATAGGCCCTAGGACAGCCTGGCAAAGGAGCCCTCCGGCGCAGGCGGCCCCGGCAGCTTCTCAGGATGCAGGATCCTTGCCAGGATCTCGATTCCTGCAACCGTCCTGATGCTGGGCTTGCTGAAAAACGAGTTTGCATCAACCGCATAGACCCTGCCCTCCCTTACCGCGCGCAGGCGGTTCCACCCCCCGTCCCCCTTGAGGAATTTCTCATACTCTGCCTTTGTCCTGCCTACGTCGAATCCGCAGGGCATGACAATGACGACCTCGGGGTCCGCCTCCATGGCCTCGTCTACCGACATCCTCCTAGAGTGCTCCCCCGCCCTGCTGATCAGGTTTTCCCCGCCTGCGGCCTCTATCATCTCGGGAACCCAGTGTCCGGAGGTAAAAAGCGGGCTTGCCCACTCTACTGCAAGCACCCTCGGCCTCGCCGCAAAGTCCGCATCCCTGACTCTTTGGATCCTGCCCTCCAGCTCCGTCCTTAGCCGGACTCCCTTTTCCTCCACGCCCATGATTCTTGCAAGCTCTGTCACGCCCTCCAGGATCTCCCCCATGCTGTGCGGATCCATCGAGTATATCTCCGGCTCTTGCCCTAGCATCTCGGCTGCCTGGCGGACCTGGCTTGTGTGCGCGGCGCACACCTCGCAGGTGCTCTGTGCAACAATCAGCTGTGGGTTTGCGTCTCTGATGCTTTCACGGTTCAGCACAAAGATGTCCCTTCCCTCCACTGCCAGCATGCGCGTGGCCTCGTCAATCTGCCGGCTGTCGAGGCTCTCCGAGTCTACAACGGTGCTGATGATCCTGGGCTTGGCCGCCGCCCCCTCCGGATACGTGCACTCGTGGGTCACACCCAGTAGCCTGTCCTGCTCGCCTAGCGCATAGATCAGCTCCGTCGCGCTGGGCAGAAACGAGACGATCCTATCCATGCCCGATGTCCTCGTATGCGTTCCTGGCGGCAGCCGAGATCCTCTCGCGCAGCAGCCTGCGGCCGTCTAGGAACTCCTTTGGATCTGCCTCCCAGAATCTGCAGCCGGAATACTTTAGCACCCATCCCCATTTGGGCTGCATGATTATGTCCTGCTTGCTCAATCCCACACAATACAAATCATGTCCCTCGGGCATGTTTACGGCATCCTCAAACGCGCTTTCCAGACTTGCGATGCACTCGTCCCGGCCGTCCTCAAGCGTGCCATAAAACCTCATGCCATCCGTAATGCCGTAATACATCATAAGCACAAAGTCTTGCTCATCACGTATTCCGGAAATAATATCAGAATGCATGTCTGAGATCCTCCAAAAATCTGACTTGGTGATCACGAACGACAGGGGGGCAAAAAACTTTGATTTCTCAGACATTGGCGATACCCTTATGTCGCGTTTTTTGCTCAGGCCCACGATGAAGGGCCTGCCGTGTCTTTCTATCATCTTTTTGGCATCTTTGAGCGCTCTGGCTATCTGCATGCGGCCTCTTGAAAGGGGTTCCGGGCGCCCATACCTGATTACTCCATTTACAAGGCAGTCATACGCCCTTGGAATTATCCTGTCAATTGTGTAACGGCTCCACACTGAGTTGTCATGAAACTCCCCCCTTGGCCCATTTTTGGTCTTGGCCTGCCTGAGATCCTTCCTTCTTACTCCACACGCAAATATGTGGATGCGGCCGTCGTCCTGATCGGAAAGGGCGACCGTGTTTCCATCCACATCCTCGCCTACGTAAACTGACGTGTCGTGCTTTACGGCCATGTCCAAGGCATCCTCAAGCACGCTCCTGACTCTTGCCCTGTCCCATGAGGAATCAGCGCGCCCGTAGGATTTCACAGCATCCAATGCGTGCTAGACCTCTTAAAAGTTGGCAGATTACTTGTAACAGGTTAGCCCCTGCCTAGAATTGAAGTCACGTCCCTTGCCGTTCAGGCATGAAAATCACAACTGCAGGCAGATTCGTGCCTGATTGCTGCCTAGGCAGTGGCTATCCTGTTACGATTACTTTGATGCGTAAAAGATCGCCAAAAGCGCTCTTATTTTGCGGGATCCAGATCAGAAGACAGGAAAAGGGAAGCGATGCAATGAAACATAAACCAGTGGCAGGATGCGACGGAGGGCTCCTGGACGGGACGACGATCCCCGCAGCGGCGGGCGGATCAGGCATCTTGACGAATCCGCGCCTTACCTTCCATTTCTTGCGTATCCACTCGCCCCGGTTGTGCTGCTTGAGGCCCGTGGCATCGGCTATCATGACCAGGTTACGGGTCTTGTCGCGCACCGTAATTATGTTCTCTGCAATGTCGACGTCAAGCTTCTGCATCCTCCTGAATATCGTGGTGTAGCATGGAGAGTCCGTGCCCTTTAGTATCTCCCTGATCATGCCTGACAGCTGCCTGTATGGTATCATGAATGCGGTCCTGAGCGCAGCCATGGCCATTATCATGCCTTCTGCGTACAGGAACGGGGCGCCTTCCTTGTGGCGGTTGGCATTCTTCAGATCCTTCTCCCAGCCTGGGTTGTACTTGACGACCAGGCCTGCCCCCCTCTCTACGTACTTTGCATTGTTCGTGTGTGCCAATGTATACCATACGAGGCATCCTTATGATCCATTACTTTTTCGGTCAGGATCAGTTGATCATTCTGGTGATTTTCGGTCAAGTTTCAAATTTCAGGCAGGGTTATGCAACAAACTATAGCGAACCGACTTTTCATATACTACACTGAACTTCCAGAGCCCGAGCTGTTATC
>CAYGCI010000071.1:0-7623 GCA_964348355.1 uncultured Nitrosopumilaceae archaeon
CAGAGTGTGCATAAAATGTCGCCAAAATCGTTCCTACTTACAGGGGTCCACTCCATAATTGAGGGCCTTGACAGGCGATCTGTAAATGTACTTGTACGTGTAAAGGCAGGCAAACGACACCGTCCTGTAATATTCGGATATGGTGTGTAGCAGCTTGCCGGCCTTTCTGTACACTATCCCCCTGAAAACGGCATGCTTGCCCAGGTTCCAGCATTCTTCCACGACGTTGAGGTACGGCGATCCCCTTGGGATCATTATCAGCCTGACGTCGGGATGACCCGCCAGGTATTCTGCGACGGCAGCCGATCTGTGCACGCTCCACCTGTCGCAAAAGACTGCAACCCTGCCAAGCTTGGCGCGCAGCGCCTCCAGACATTGTATGAACTGCACCGACGTAAACGATCCCGTAAACGTCCTGAACAGCTTCCTGCCGTCTTCTGCGATGCTTCCAAACACGGCCACCCTTGTGCGATCCCCCGAATACGAGGCCACGCTTCTGGTGCCGACCGGACCCCATACGTATCTGTCGTATGCGCCCTGCACGAAGAACGCCTCATCAGATGACACCAGCGTAAAACCGTCTCTTTTCAGGCGCGGAATCCGCACGTCTTCAAGGTATCGCTGCCATGCGTATACCGAGCTTGGGGCGGCATGGTTGACATGTACGTTTTGCACCTTGCGGCGCGACAGGCCGTACTGGCGCATCAGTCTTCGGACATGTCCTGTGCTGTACTCTGTCCCGGTGGCATCCCTTATGTCATCACGCACCGTCATGACGTCGGTACTGTTGTATTCAACGGACAGGTCCATTATGGCGGCAATCTTTTTTCTGTCCACCCTTGGCCTGCATCCGGAACGGGGAAGATCCCGGAGGCCGTCTATGCCTTCCTCCGAAAACCTCGCCATCCAGTTGCGCACGGAGTTCTCACTGCACCGGAACCCTTCTTGCGGTCTCGGGCACGCCCATATCGTCTTCTAGCACAAACATCAACGCCATGATCTTTTTGTAGACTTGCACCCTTTTCCTTGCGCATGGCCTCTGACAGGCCGTCCGCTTCCTTTGCCATGCCCACTATGCCGGTTATGCGATCATTGTACTTTTCGAATGAACCCTGTTTTGGCTCAAAGACTTCTGCTCGTTGCTATAGATGCATGACTGTGATTTTCGTGCCTAGCCCGCAAGGGGACGTGGCCACATACAAGTTATTTGTAGAGCAGCCAAGTGAAAGGTACCCCAGATCCAGAGTCATGGAAGGGGGGGCTTGTCGCCTTTTCATCAAAATTCCTGAAAACTATGGGGTGTCGTCTGGATCAGGCGTGCAAGGAAAGTGGAAATTCAAAAGTGTGCAAGCTGAGTCAGGCAAAGGGAATTAGGCGACAGCCTCCATGGAAGGAGTTTGGACTCGACATGAATCGTCATTCCCTCCTAGAATACCAGCATTGATCTGTTTGCACCTGCCAGCGTTGTCAGGACGATCTGAATTCATTGGTTTTCTGCCTGGCTGGGTTACCTTACACTTGGCTGATGTGGTCACGCCTTGCTTGCCAGACATGTAAACCATGATCACACATGCCAACTCTGGTGCACACATCAAAAATTGGAGCATAGTTTTGACACATCGTGCCTGCTTTGATAAAAAACATCTCGTTTTCAGCTGTGCGCATTATCGCGCCTGATTGGCAGTGATAGGTGACCACATACCGTTATCTGACGGCGTGATCGCAACTGGATGCCCCTCGCAGGTAAGAGTTTGCCCGCAACAGCTATAGTGGCGATTAAAAGTTTTGTATGTGGTCACGTCCCCTTGCCAGCTAGGCACGAAAATCACAATCATGCATCTAATTCGTGCCTGACTGATGGGGGTAGGTGACCTCGTACAAAGTTTTTGAGCACACATGGGTGTAAACTACGCAGGAAGACACTTTTTAGTGATCAAAGACTTTCAATCGCCACTATAGCTACGTGAAATGTGAATGGAATTATTGCCTTTGCCTTGCTGCTGGGCATGTTTGAGGCGCCGTATTTCTTGCCCGACCCCAGCTCGTTTGATTTTTCAGCACATTTCACTTGGCTGAGCAGCTCGGCCTTGAGATGATTTACGATTCTAGGCGCGAATTGCATCTGCAAGGGTTTCCCCTTGGCGGTAAAATTCATGCCTGAACTTCCAGAGTCCGAGCTGTGACAAGAAAATACTGCTCATCTGGCCCCGCCATTGGCGGGGGCAGCAGGGCGGATGCCTAGCCTGCGTCTCCGGCCGGCGCGTCCACGATCATTCCGGCCACGCTGCCGGGCCGCCTTGCCGCCTCCCAACGGCGGGCAAGGGCTAAATTTAACCCAAAGACATCAAAGTCATTGATTCACGGCCCGTCGCTGGGACTGGGCGCAGGAGTTGCAGCGGCCGCAATAATTGCGTCATTTCTGGTGTTCAACTCGGCAGATGTGGAGCAGGAGCTGGTCTTGGAGCCTGCGCCTACCGCAGGCCAGACAGGGCCCACGATGTCCAGATCAGTGCTCCTTGAGAACGGCTCCCCGGCGCTGGGAGACCCCGATGCCCCAATCACGCTGGTGGAGTTTGGCGACTATCAGTGTCACTTTTGCAACGTGTTCTTCCACGAAACAGAGCACGCAATCGTGGAAAACTACGTCAAGACGGGCAAGGTTAAGCTGATCTTCAAGGACTTTACGATAATCGGGCCCGACTCGGTTAACGCATCGCATGCAGCACACTGCGCAGGTGATCAGGGAATGTTCTGGCAGTACCACGACACGTTGTACAACAACTGGACGGGCGAGAACAACGGGTGGGCAGGCCCGCAGAACCTTCTGAGGTTTGCACAGGAGGTGGGGCTGGACATCGACGTGCTTACAGACTGCATGTCCGGGGAGCGTCACGCCGATACCATAGAGCAGAGCAACTCGGATGCCCGGGCCTTGGGGCTGAATGGGACCCCGGGATTCTTTGTGATCGGGCCTGCCGGCGACATCACGAGGATCGGAGGGGCGCAGCCATATGGCGTGTTTGAAAGAATTTTTGATTCCGAGTTGGAGAAATAGAATTCTTACACCAAACTCTGCGAAAATAGAACCTCGGGGTGCGGATCTTGGCCAAAGAGCAAGATGCCGTCAGCTCGATATCCTTTTATCCTAACTAGCGGAGGCTAGCTTGATGGCAGCCGGAATCGACGACATCGCACTGTATGTACCAAAGCTGTACGTGGATGCAACGGATTTTGCACAGGCCCGGGGACTGGATCCGGAAAAGCTGCAAAAGGGCTTGGGGGTCTCGCAGATGGCAATAGTGGATACGAATCAGGATCCGGCATGCCTGGCCGCCAACGCCTGCCTGAAAATCATGCAAAAAAACAGGCTTTCCCCCGAGGATATCGGAAGGCTGTACGTCTCAACCGAGTCGTCATTTGACGAGTCAAAGGCAATGAACTCCTTTGTCGTGGGGATGCTAGAACAGGTCTACGGCCAGGGTACGTTTGAGCACTGCGGGGGGGTCGAGACAAAGTTTGCCTGCGTCAGCGGCTCGTACGCCCTTTATGACAACGCCAACTGGATCAGGGCGGGGGAGGCCGAGGGAAAGGCGGCCCTGGTCGTGGTGTCCGACATAGCAAAGTACGACATTGGTTCCAGCGGCGAGATGACGCAGGGTGCGGGAGCTCTTGCGATGCTGCTAAACGACGAGCCGCGGCTCCTAGGGTTTGATCCAAAGGTCACATCGACGTCGATCAAAGACGAGTATGACTTTTACAGGCCGTTTGGAAAGGAGACCCCGATCGTGCACGGCCAGTACTCCAACCTGCTGTACCTGATCCAGGTGAGAAAGGCGCTGGATGCATACAAGAAAAGGGCGCTGTCATCAAACCTTCTTGAGCTAAAAGACGGGGAGACGATTCTGGATCATATCGACTATATCAACATGCACCTGCCCTACAGCAACATGGGCAAAAAGGCGCTGGCATACCTGGTAAGGCACGAGTGGAGGACGCTCCCGAGATGGAGGCACATAGTCGAAAAGATCGGGATGGAGGAGCCGGTTCCAAAGGATCCAAGGGGCACCGTCGAGTCGGTACTAGGCGATGCGGACTTTATGGCAAAGGATCACGAGTTTACAAGGCTGTTCACGCATACGGAGGAGTACCAAAGCGTCTACGAGTCAAAGCTGGCAAGCTCCCTGATTGCCTCAAAGATGATCGGCAACCTGTATACCGCATCACTGTACCTTGGATTCAGAAGCAGTCTGGAGTTTGAGTACCGAAAGGGCGTGGATCTGGCAGGCAAGAGGATAGGGTTCGGATCATACGGAAGCGGAAGCAGCGCAATGGTTTTCAGCGGCGTCATGCAGGAGCGATACGAGGAGATTGTAAGGGACATGGACTTTGAGAGGGAGCTGGGGCCGCGAAAGAGGCTCAGCCTGGAGGAGTACGAGGACCTGCACGAGAACAGGCGCAGCCCGGAGCAGTCGGTCCTAAACACCAACCACGAGTTTGTCCTGATCGACGTAAAGACGGCCCCCGACTCGCGCGGGGAGAGAAGGTACCGCTTTAATGAATGATGGATGACGAGCCAAATCCAGTCCGGGACATCGTTTACCAGAAGCTAGGGCAGATATCGGAGAGAAGAATCCAGGAGGGGTTCTTGCAGGGAGGCGGTCCTGGAATAATCGACGAGCTGGTCTCAGACTGCATGGACGGGGTGCTGGGGGTTCCTGGCAGCGACGTGGAGAACATCGGCATGATGGCCACCGTCCTGATGCACTACCTATGCACCATCCTTCTAATCCCCACCCAAAGGAAGACCACGCTGGACGGCGTTCACATCGACATCGTGATCCCCGACACCAGGACGCTCAAGACCAACTGGAACTCCAGCATAGTCCTGTGCATCCTGACGTCTGCAGAAAAGACGCACGTCGAGCAGAGGATAGCCGATGCAAGGAGGATACAGCCCAACCAGGAAAACATCTGGATAATATCCCCGGTGCCCATCGACACCGAATACAAGACGTTCACAGTAGGCTCTCGGGAGAAACCCGCCTTCGCAGAGATCGTAGACCACATCAACGCGTTCCTGGAGAAAAACAGGTCTGCAAGGTTTAGGATCTTCAAGGCAGTCTAGAGGCTGGACAGATCAATGCGTTCGGATATGATGTCTGATACGGCATCATAATCCGGGAAATCCACCCTTGGAATCGATCCAAGAACGGGCAGTCCTCCGAGGTCTTCCAGATCACGTCCCAGCTGGTCTTCTGGATAGCCACCGTTGGCGGCGTTGACTATGATTCCGCGCACCGGCACGTCGCTGTCCCGGCAGATCCTGGCGCTCATCAGCACATGATTGATTGTGCCGACCCTCGTCCCGGTTACAAGAATCGCAGGTATTCTCAGGTCCCTGATGAGGTTGTACACAAAGTAGTCTTTGAGGATTGGGGCCATGATCCCGCCTATTCCCTCGACCAGCACGAGATCATGGGAGTCAGACAGCACTGAAAAGGACTCTAGCACCAGTGGGACGTCGACCTTGCAGCCAAAATGCTGCATGGCAGTATAGGGGGATGCGGGCATCGGATAAAACTGGGGGTTTACCAGCCCCACGTCATCGGATACCTTGGCTGCCACCATGATTCTCCTCACGTCATCGGTTCTGTACTTTGTGTCATCGGGAAACCCTGCGGCAAACGGCTTCATCACCCCCACGTCCAGTCCCCGCCTTTTGAGGGCGCGCGCAAGGCCCGCGGTCACGACGGTCTTTCCCACTCCGGTATCGGTTCCCGTTATGAAAAAAGAGTCCAACATCTAGCCAAGCGCTAGATCACAAATTAACCTACCGGTCGCCTGGGCCGGCCGTACCACTGCCCTGCCAGCCATCGGCCTGCGTCAAGACGCAATGCGGGAAGCTTGACCGGGCCGTCGGGGATCTGACGCAGGGCGGCGGCCCGACAGAGACAGGCAGACGGCAGTGCTACCGCTTGGTTATTAAGAAAAGGGGTGGTGGGGGTGTCATTGGCATCCAGCTCCGTGTGGCATCCCAACACCCAGATGAGGGAGTGGCCAGGCTTTGAGAAGATTGTCCGGGGGGAGGGGATGTGGCTCGTCGACTCGGAGGGCCGCAAGATGATTGACGGGGTGGCGTCAATGTGGTGCAACGTCTGGGGGCACTCTGACAGGGACATGATCAGGGCAATCAGCAGGCAGGCATCACGCCTGCAGCACTCGCCAATGTTCAACCTGACAAACGAGCCGGCAGAGGCCCTGGCCAAAAGGCTGGTAGGAATCTCACCGGGGATGCACAGGGTGTTTTTTTCAGACAATGGATCCTCTGCGATGGAGGCTGCATTCAAAATGGCACTGCAGTACTGGAAAAACATCGGGGAGCCAGGGAAGGCCAAGATTGCCACGCTTGAGAACGGGTACCACGGGGACACGTTTGGCGCAATGTCGGTAGGATACGTGCCCGAGTTCTTTGAAAAATTCCGGGCGCAGCTGTTTGACACGCTGCAGTTTCCCGTCCCCAACAGGTACCGCGCCCCGGAGGGCGTGGATCCGGGGGATCTTGAGGGCATGTGCCTGGAAAAGATAGAAAGGGCGCTCTCGGCTGACGACGGGATTGCGGCCTTTGTCATGGAGAGCGGCGCGCAGGTGGCAGGGGGGGCGGTCATCTTTCCAAGTGGGTTCCAGTCAAGGATTCAGAAACTGTGCAAGGAGCACAACGTGCTGTTTGTGCTAGACGAGATAGCAACAGGGTTTGGCAGGCTGGGCTCCATGGTCCAGTATACAGAACAGAAAAGCAGCCCGGACATTGTGGCATACGGCAAGATGCTGACCGGTGGATGCCTTACAATGGCCGCAACCCTTGCGACCGGGAGGGTATACGACTCGTTCCTAGGCAGGTTCGATGACGGGGTCCACCTGTTCCACGGCCACACGTACACGGGAAACCCCATTGCAGCGGCCGCCGCAGTTGAGAATCTGAGACTGTATGAAAAACGCCGGCTGATCCAAAGGATATCTGAGACATCGAGGGTTTTTGCCAGGTATGCACAGGAGATCTCTGAGATTGATGCAGTGGGTGATGTCAGGCACAAGGGGATGCTCATGGGAATCGAGCTTGTGTCAGACAAGTCCAAGAAGACGCCTGCAAGATACCCGAGGTCCATCAACAGGATATTCTTTGAGAAGGGAAGGCAAAACGGGGTATATCTGAGGACCCTTGGAAACGTCGTCATGATAGTGCCGCCGCTTGCAATCTCTCAGGAGGAGCTTGCGACACTCATGCAGAGGACGATTCAGACCATCAGGGACGTAGAAAAGATGAGGTAATAGGTTAGCCCCTGCCCATAGTGGCGACTGAAAGTCTTTGATCATCAAAAAGTGTCTTCCTGCGTAGTTTACACCCATGTGTGCTGGGGTTGTCCAATTTTTTTCCGCAGGCTGCCAATTTGCCCCCGATATGGGCAGTCTCAGACGGCAATATCGGACACTTGGCGGCCCGGACTGCCAGAACGGCGTAAAATGCAACACAAATATCCATGCGGGCCATACCTTACGGTAGTGCTGCGGTCCAACAGTACGGAATTATGATAAAAAATTATACCGTAAGGTTGTAGCACAACACGC
>CAYGCI010000072.1:0-7548 GCA_964348355.1 uncultured Nitrosopumilaceae archaeon
AGAAAGACGACGGCAAATCTGAAGAAGCCGCAATGGAAGGACTGTCCTCACTCTTCGGATAGATCAAATTTTTTCCTTACGACCAACTTTATCGCAGGTATGACAAGCGTGGCATCGTGGATTTTTCGACACCGCTCATTCTTGGGTATCTCGCTAAAGTTTTTACGGCGGTTTTTAGTGGAGAATCCGCCAAACTGAATGGCGCCCATTGCATTTTTTGTCAGAGACAGGATGCAGGCACCTGAGTGACAGGCGTCTCCTGCCTGCGGCTCCAAGGCACGCAGGGCATGCGAGGTGGCAGGTTAGCGTCGGCCGGATCAGAACGCAGGGAATCCTGCCCGGCCGTTTTTTCCGTGTTGTGCGGGCTGTGCAGCCCGTTTATGCCTGCGATCCTGTCCTGTACAAGCCGTGTCCCGTACCTCATCAGCTCCCTGACATCCCCGGTTGATTCCTGCAAAAAGGCATCTAACTCCTGAGCGCAATGAATCCTTCCTCGTCAGCATCTGCAAGCAGCAGGTGTTTTTCCCCATCCTCCCACGCAAACAATTTGCCGGATTTCCGCGATTCTGCTTTATCTTCCAGGCTGCTGTCACCCTCCGAGGTGGCAAAACTCACGCCTAAGCTTCCGGGGCCCGAGCTGCTACCTGAGATGCCATATGGATCAGGCATGCAAAAGGGAAGGAAATTCAGAAAAACGTGTAGGCTGAGTCAAGTGGAAGTATGTGGTCACGTCCCCCTGCTGGCTAGGCATGGAAATCACAATCATGCATACTAATTCGTGCCTAGCTGATGGGGGTAGGTGGCCTCGTACAAGTGGAACTATGCGACAACCCCGTACGCACTGGCAATCCCCACACCTGCAGTTAATTCGCGAGCCTGGCGCCGTATGTGGTCACCTGCCTCTATCAATCGGGCACAAATTGGCATGTGCAATTATGGTCTTCATGCCTAGCTATCAAGGGAACGTGGCCTCATACCTGGCGCCTTATGCGGGGGTGTAGCCTTTGGCCCTTTCTGCCAGGGACCGTGCATGGCCGCTTGCCTTTTGCAGGATCTGCTCGCCGGTCTCGTCGGTCATGTATCCTGACTCTGCCGACACCGATCTGGCAGACTGCGCGGCCCTGCCAAGAATCTGCCTGATGTTGTCTGCAGTGACGTATCCTATCTCGACTGTCAGAGCGACTGCCTCCTGGTGTGACCTTGCCAGGTCCTCCCTGAATCCGTCGACGTCGATTACCATCTCGTCCCTGGCATATACCGTGCCCTCCTCTAGCGCCGACTCTAGCGCTATGCCTGCCTCTACGGGTTTTATGTCAAGCTTTCCCAAGAGTGAGGCGAGCTTTTCACTTACTACCTCTCCCTTTTTTACCGGAACGGTCTCCTTTGTAATCCAGATCGTCCCCTGATCAATCTTTGTCGGAATCCCGGCCTCCTTGAACTCGGTAAGCATCGGTCCCGGTGCGACTCCGGTGTTTACCGGCCGAACCACGACGTCGATGCTTGCAGTGTCGCCTGCCCTGGCCGCCATCATGACCGAGTTCTTTGCCAGGAGCACGTTGAGCCTGAACGGCGACATGTCTGTGAACAGGAACATGCACTGGCCGGTCAGCTGCCCGGCAACCTCCCTGATTCCGGGGATATCAAGCAGCTCAAGTGCCTTTCGCGCCACCTTGTCCTTTACACTGAAGAACTCGACGTCCCCCTTTAGCTTTTTCCTGAGCGGAAGGATCTGGGACGCCCTGACCTTGTCCATCTTTACAAGCGCCATGACCCGGTACTTTCTTGGAATCTCCTGCAGTTCTGCAAACATCTGGGATTTTGCCCTTGGATAGGCTGTCCTGTTCTCGTGCATTCTATCTCCTGCCCTCCGCCTTCTGTCTGACCGCCCTGCCCATTGTAGTCTTTACCATGATTTTCTTGATGTTTTTTTCCCCGTTTGGGAGCTTGGTCTTTACCATGTTGATGACCGCGCTTGCGTTTGCGGCCAGCTCCGAGTCCTCCATGGACTCTGTCCCGATCTTGCATGACATCGAGAGCGAACCCCTCACCCTCACCTTGATTGACGATCTAAACCTCTGCAGAAACGACTCTATGGGCGCGTTGAACGGCACCGGGGTCGGCATCTTGCCCCTCGGGCCCAGCAGCTGGCCCAGCGTCTTGCCGACCGTCGGCATGATCTGCGTGTCTGCCAGAAAAAAGTCATACTTGTTGATCATCTTCCTGGACTCCCTCTTGTTTGCGCCCAGCCGCTCCAGCTCGTCGGCATCGATGACCCTGTCGGCGTTTGCAGCCTTTGCCTTTGTCCCCATGTCGCCTGTTGCCATGACGCAGACAGAGGCCGGCGCGCTTGTCTTTGGAAGCTGAACCGTCTCGTTGATCGCAAAGCCCTTTTTCACGTCGATGTCCTTGAAGACGACGATGAGCTCAAGCGACTCGGTAAACTTGCGGTCCTTTCCGCCCGCCTTTGCCTCCCTTGCCATCTCGGACAGCTCAGTCTCGGTAACCATTACGGGTGGTTTTTCCAGACTCTTT
Organism: uncultured Nitrosopumilaceae archaeon; assembly: GCA_964348355.1. Taxonomy (GTDB): domain Archaea; phylum Thermoproteota; class Nitrososphaeria; order Nitrososphaerales; family Nitrosopumilaceae; genus JAWVZS01. The sequence goes on from CAYGCI010000072.1 coordinate 2,533, forward strand.
AAAATCGTTTAGAGATCGCCGTCCTCAAATCATGTCCAAATTACAAATTTTTCAGGTTTTCTACCAAATTTTATAACGAAGTCGAGATAAAATTAAAAAAACTTACATTTATTAATTCGAGTCCGATATTTTCCAAATACTTGCACAGGTTTGACGAGCTGGATATGAAATTGCTGTTTGAGCTAACCAAGGACGGCTCCATTTCGGTGCCCGCCCTCTCAAAAAAGCTCGGAATCAACGCATCGGTTCTTTACAGCAGGATCAAGCGGCTGGTGAAAAAAAGGCTGATCAAGAGGTTTACAATCGTGATTGACGACTCGCTGCTGGGAATAGGCGTAAAGGCGGCCGTGGGCATTAACCGCGATCCCAAGTTCAAGGACTCAATACACAGGAGGCTCATGGACACCCCCGAGGTCGCCTCCATATCCGAGGTCACCGGCCGCTTTGACATAATGATCCAGGTGTATGCCGAGAACCTCGAGGCGCTGCACTCTGTAGTCATAGAGAAGATAGGCAAGATCGAGGGCATTCAGAATACCGAGACCTTCGTGGAGCTGCAAAAGACAGACAAGGATCCCGTGTACCTGATCAAGAAATAGGATCACTGGAACTTTTCGTCCCACTTGCCCTCGTTGATCTCGGCGGTGATCTCCTTTGGCGTCCTGCCCTCGATCTTCAGCCCCAGCGGGACGCATGTTCCGATTATGGTCTTTGCCACGGCCTTTAGCGACGAGGCGTAAGAGGCCTCCAGCTTCGTGCCGGCCACCTTGAGGACAGAGTCCATGGTCACGTCCCCGACGTACTCTGTACCGGATGCGCCAGAGCCCTTTTGAATCCCCGCCTCCTTCATCAGCAGCGCGGCAGCCGAGGGGATGCCGATCTCGATCTCGTACTCCTTGGTGTCCGGATCCACCGAGACTGTCACCGGAACCTTCATTCCCTCAAAGTCCTTGGTCTTTTCGTTGATGGCGCCGATGACCTCCATGATGTTTACCCCCAGCGGGCCCATTGCAGGGCCCAGCGGCGGGCCTGCCGATGCCTGGCCCCCGGTTACCAGCGATGAGATTTTCTGCGGTTCGCCCATAATTCATCAAGACTCCATGAAAAATTTAATCGTTGCTACGACCCGCTTGAGAGCTTTAGGTAGTTTGCATCCACCGTCACCGGCAGCTGGTATGCCGCATCTAGCAGCACGACGGTTGCCTCCTCCTTTTCGTGATCAATTCTCGTGATGGTCGCTTTCATGCCCTTGAAGGGGCCTCCGGTGATCTCCACGACGTTGTCCACGCCAAGCTGCGTGACAGTTGACTTTTTGACCAGATAACCCTCAATATCCTTGAATTTCAGCTCCCCCCTCAGCTGTCCCCTGATGTGCCTGATCCCCTCTATTGCCATGAATGCGGAGCTGGGACTCAGCGCCTCGACTACGACATAGCCCTTTAGGTTATCCACGAGCAGGACGGACTGGATGTCAATCTTGTTCATCTTTGCCTTTGCCTCCAGCAGGTTCATCACCATCTTTTCCTGGCCTCCGGTAGTCCTGATTGCAAAGAGGTGAGACTTTATTTCTTCTGACAATTTTATCCCTGATAAGTGAATACACCAAACACGAACTGAATTATAAACCCAATCGTTCCGACGGCTCCAATCCCCAGCAGTACCAGCCTTAGATGCTGCATATAGTCCTCCTTGTCTGACTTTCTTGCCATCTTCATGGTGTTTGCCATGTTTTTGAGGGTCTGCCTTGGATTCATTGCTGGACGTTTAATATGGTGTCCTTATATCTTTTATCTCATGGACTTGCTCGTTGCGTACAGGGACGATCCTGCCGGGAACAACATGGCAGAATTCCTGTCCCGTGGGATGAGAAAAGACGGCGATGTCTTCCGCGGGGACTACTTTGACCTGCTGGTCATTGCCACCCCTGCAATTTCCGCTGACTGGCTTGGGGACACGTATGACCATGACTCGTTCGTGTTTCTCTCAAAGCATGCGGCAGAGTCGGGGGTCCTGGCCCTGACGTGCCATAGCACCGGAAACTTTTCTGAGGCAAGGTTTGGCGGGCGTGACAGGCAGGTTGCCATTCCGTACCCCTCGCTTCAAAAGCAGTACCTGCAAAGACTGTTTGAAAGCAAGGGCCGGTTTCCGGGGTTTGACATTACAATTGAGGCGACCCATCACGGGCCGAGCGCCCTGGACAGGCCCTGCCTGTTCATCGAGGTAGGGACCACCCCAGAGCAGTGGAATGACGAGGAGCTCTGCACCTCTGTGGCAGAGATCGTCCTTGAGACCATAAAGTCCCCGCGGCCTCAGATCCCGTACGCCATCTGCTTTGGCGGGACCCACTATTCTGAAAAGTTCACCGGGGAGCTCTTGCATGGGGGGATGGGCCTGGGAACGGTCATGCCAAGGCACGCGCTGGAGTTCCTCGACGAGGAGCTGTTTGACCACCTGATACAAAGAAATACCGGTGCGACTGCCATAATGTTGGATTGGGCAGGACTGGGAGCGCACAAGCAAAGGGTGGCGGATTTGGCAGGCAGGACGGACCTGGAGGTGATAAGGCTCTGAGCAGCCTTGTATACAAGAAGCTCCTGGATGTCCCCCCGGGGTACATTACAACCTACGGCGATCTGGCAAGGGCTGTCGGCCTGGCAGGCGGGCAGCGCGCAATAGGAAGGATCATGAACAAGAACCCCCACCCATCCCTAGTCCCATGCCACCGGGTTGTCAACTCCGATGGACGGCTGGGGGGCTATGCGTATGGCCCTGACGTCAAGGAAAACATGCTGTCAAGGGAGGGCCTGAAAATAACCGGCGGCAGGCTGGAGAACTTTGAGAAAATCAGGTACAGGTTCTAGGAGTCCTGCTGCCTGCAAGCCCGGGGAATAAACTGCCTGCTGGAGAACTTTGAGAAAATCAGGTACCCGGGTTCTAGGCCTTCCTGCCCGCCTTGGTCTCCTCTATCAGTGTCCTCAGGTGCGCCTTGTTTCTTACCGTGTTTCCGCCCACCTTCTTGTAGAGAACCCAAAACTCCCCGTTTGTAATCTCCTTCCTGTCCTTTGCGACCTTGAGGATGTATCTTAGCGAGCGGACCTTTGCGACGTAGACACTTTTCTTTCCGACACGCGCGCCCTTGCTCCCCTGCTTGGAGCCCTGCTTGGTCCCCCTCTTGGCCCGCTGCTCCTTTTTGTGCTGCGCCCTCCCCCTGGAGGTCCCCTTTACCGGCCTGAACGAGATCGTATTTGCGGTAATCAGGCTCCTGATGTTCTGCCTTGTAATCGCATCTGCAACGTCGTCTAGGTGCTCAGAGTCGAACTTTATCCTGTGCACTCCAACGCCCGTGACCCTTGATACGAGCCTCTTTTTTGCCCTAAGATTTATCGGCACCTGCATACACCCTTGCGTTGAACACCTTGAACTTCATCCCGATCGCCTCTGCGAGGATCTCCTTTCTCTTTTTGGCCCCGACGCCGTGGCCCAGCCTGACCCCGTCCTTTTTTGGATCCAGTCGCTGCAAATCGCCGACCGTGTGAACCAGGTTATCTGTAAACCCCGACGGATGCAGGCCCCTTGCAATCCCTGGCCCGCCATATCCCACCTTGACCAAGCCGGGGCGGCTCCTGCTCCGCTGCTTCCTCTGGTGGTTGTCCTTTCCCTTTGGCCTCCTCCATGTGGACTGCAGCCTGACGTATCTCCAGCTCTCCTGCCTCCTAAAGTCGGGTCTTGAGGAGGCCACCTCCCGCCTTTTCTCCAGCGCTTCCACATTGATCGGCATGCAAGTGAGTCTTGAAATTTGGAATAAATAGGTTGTCCTGAACTCAGTCTTCCCAGTAGCCGACTCGTGGTGGCGCAGGAGGTGACATGCGGATCTGTAGGCATCCTCACCTGAATTGTTTCGAGCCCTAGATAATTTGATGCGGTACTTCTGGGAAGACTGGAACTCCAGCTAGGTGAAAAGTACCCAGGATCTGATGTCATTGAGGAGGGCTTGGGCTCCCTGAGATACACCGTCATGGGGGATTGCCGCCCTTGATGGATTGGAGACCGGCGCATACTCCCGGATCACCGCCACACTGGCAGGCGGGGAGAAGGCATGGATCTGCGCCGGGGGATTCCGGTGTGGGACCGCCCTTGCAGGGCCCGCCTAAATGATGGCCGGCGCACGGATTACGCGCAGCATGCCTCCGGAGGCATCCAGTATTTCCGCGGCAAACAGCCAGATGTCGGCATCATCGGTTACCAGGCAGGCCCCATTGCAGTACTCGGAGGCCGCAATTGACCATCCGGCAATCATCCTGTCGTTTCTGGCCTTGTCGTACAGGACGGAGAGGGCGGCCCTCTTCATGTTGCGGCCGTCTATGCCCGAAAGCGGAAACCGGCCGGTCTGTATCAGCGTGGTCCACTTTAGCCTGATCCATTCCTCGGATGTCCGGGTCATGTCTTCCACCGCGCTTTTGTGTATGCACTCCATCCTTTTGACGTGCTCCTCATACTCGACCTCCCTGCCCATCGCGTATCTTTTGTAGTCAAATTGTTCGGTCGAGAACCAATCTGCATAGTGTTCGAGTACGCCGTCGATCTCGCGTTTGGCTACCTCCGGTATCATCAGTCTGCCTGCGGTGCCCTCGGTCACGGTTATGCGCCGGCCGGGATCGGTGCTCATGATCGATAGCGCCACGTTCGTGTCTATGATCACGGCCGTGCAGTCGTCTGGAACCCGGTTCTGTGCCACGGCCTGTTCGGTCTCCATGCTGCTCAGATGCGTCAGACAGATATAAGATTCCTCATGCCGGTAGTCTGTTGCACAACCTCGATTTTAGGCACAAAAGACTGGTTGTTTTTGCGCGTTCAGGCATGGTTGCGCAACAAGCTACATGCCGGAGTGGCAGCCTCCATAAACCCCATGACAATCAGGCATGAAAATCACAACTGCAGTAACAAGTCGGGCTCTGGAAGCCCAGGCGTGAATTTTGCCATCTTGGGGAGGCCTCTCGTGTAGATTCGTGCCTAAAA
>CAYGCI010000073.1:0-2930 GCA_964348355.1 uncultured Nitrosopumilaceae archaeon
AATGCGGACGGTACCAGATACAACGTCTTTGAGTGTCCCGGGCCGCCGCCGGTGTAGCCGCCTGCCGCCGATGATGCAGGCAGGGGAGCGGTACGCCGGGACCGGACGGCCGTCGTACCCGCAGCTCCGATGGTATCATGATCCGTCCGGCGCCTGCGGGACGGCGTGACCCGCAGCTTCATATCGAAGGATCCGACTGAATCTGCCAATTAACAGGCACCGGATGTAACGACTCCCGACTGCCTGCAGGTACCGTCTGTCAACATGTTGCCTGCGCGGCGCTGGTCTTGCATGTATAAGAGATGTGCGGTGGTGCAACGGGCCTGTCACAACAAATACGGAAGGATCAAAAGGTTTTGGCAAAAAGTTCCCCAAGGTAACAGCTCGGGCTTCGGAAGTGATTTGCAATTTCAGGCACAAATTCTGTTTGATCGGCCTTCTTTGATGGCAAAATTCGTGCCTGAACTTCCAGAGCCCGAGCTGTTACTCCCCAGGCGCTTTAACTAGGACCTGATGCTGTACTATTTTTAGGCACAAACGATCATGTTATTATACCACACTACACCATGGTATATTGTAGTATAAATGAGCACGGTAAAAGTGTCTTTAGAAGTTAAAGAAGATCTTGCAAGCCACCGCAACTATCCAAAGGAACCCCTGGAAAGCGTAATAGTACGTATTCTGGAGCACTACAACAAGGATGTGACTCTGACCAAACAGGAGCTTGCGGATGTACAAGAAGGACTAGAAGACATCAAAGCTGGTCGCACCATGTCACATGATGATGTAAAAAAGAAATTCGGACTCAAATAGACGTGTGGGGCATAGATTGGTCCGATAAGGCCATCAAAGAATTTTCAAAGATTGACAAAGCACAGCAGCAAGAGATTGTTGATGCGATTGAAGAATGTGCAGAAGATCCTTTTCGTTTTACAAAAAGACTCAAAGGGGCTCCACTGAATAGCTTACGTGTAGGCAATTACAGAGTAATTGTGCAACTAGTCAGACGCAGATTGCTAGTCTATGTTGTATCGGTAGGATACAGAAGTAATGTCTACAAATGGCAGTCATAAGCATAAAAAATCATTCAAGCCTGACAGTTCCGACAGAAAGTTTTTGCAAAAGTTTATGAGAGATCCCACTAGACACAGACCGTTGGAGGGCATAAGGGAAAACCTCATTACATATTCTCTGAGGGAGATTCCAGTTGATGCGATTATGGTGTGGGAGGATGCACAGTCAAGAAAACTGAACAGTGCAGGCATTGACTCGCCCGCTCCACGAGGGAGGAGGGATTGCAGAATCCCCCGATGATGCAAAGAGGCGGCGCAAACTCGTACCTGCTCATGGCAGGACAGAGAAGACTTGCGGCGCTCAAGAGGCTAGGCTCCAAGACGATTCCCGTCCTGATACTCTCCAAGAACAGCTCATGCCGCATAGAGGACGCAAAGGCGGTATCAATAATTGAAAACCTGCACAGAGTGGACATGTCTGTATCCAAGATGGCCGCGTCATGCCGGTTTCTGGCAGAAAGACTCGGAGTGTCCGCCACACCAAGGGCGCTTAGTCTCTCGCAGCACGTTCCTGGAATACCTCGGATACGGTGCGGTGCCGGACAGGATAAGGGAGATGGTTCCAAGGGCGATATCCAAGAGGGACGCAATCCGGATATGTGGGGTAATTACCGCCCCGTCCGAGGCGCTGGATGTAGTTCAGCGGATTTCCGGCTATGACAGTGCGCAAAAAAGGAGGTGTATTGACGCGCTGGAACAGCTTGGAAGCACTGCAGGGCACTCAAATCCAGAGGCTTGCAAGCTCGTTCAGGGCAAGACAGAACGTCTCCCTGAGGCTCCCCAGGAGCCAAGCAAAGGGGCTGTCCAAGCTGTCGCGCGAGTGGAATCTGGAACCCGACGAGCTTGTACAGAAGATCGTCTCTGACTGTCTGCCTTGGAGGGAGCCTTCCGGAATGGCAAAACGCACATCTGAGCTTCTAGAGTCCGAGCTGTCACATACGATGCCATCCGGACCTAAGCGTGCAAGAGGGGCAGAAATTCATAGAAGCGTGCAGATTGAGTCAGGCAGGTGGAATTACGCGACAACATCCATGGCACCAGTACAGCATCGAGCTCATCACGTATCGGGGCGAGTGGTCTGGCATCCCACGTCCCCGAACCGCCCGTCCTGTATGAACCTGCTGCGTGGAATCCACGTCATGGACGCGCGTCCTCCCGGCACCATGCATGGTAACGCGGCCGGCCGAGGTGTAACGACTTGCCGGACACCACCCCTATTGTGATCCCACTACCGCACCTGTGCAGTCTTCGTGCTGCCGCCTGCCTGCCAGGCGCAGACTATGTACAGGCTTGCTCACCGGCACTCCCTCCGGCATCTTGGATCAGGATGTGCCTAGGGTTGGGCGACTCCTGCCCTCTGTGAGCGCACCTCATGCCTCTCTTTCCACCCTCGCACAACATGCTATGCAGTCGACGGACTCTGCAGTCGGCCCCGCGCCGCAGGCAGGCTATCCTGTTTGCCCCACCTGTCAGACCTTTACCATCCCGTACATCCTGTGCCCATCTTCCATGTGGAGACATACTGCACACGCCAGGTACTAGCCGTTACGAAGGCGATATGCCATAGTCGGACTCTCCGGCGATGCAACACCTGTTCGGCAGCCTTCTTATCTCGGTCATTATCTCCTGAACCGGGATCATTGCTTCTTCACCCCCTTGAGCGTATGTTTCAACACCATCGAATTCTCGATGACACAAGTTTTATTAACACGCGATTCATCCTTTCATGCAATTTATGGCAGAAAAGACTGCAGAGAAAGCAGAAACAACAAAGGCCAAGGCTGCCAAACCTGCTGCAGCCGGGGCCAAGAGCGTAAAGGCCAAAGATGCCAAGGCCAAATCTACAAAATCCGGGGC
>CAYGCI010000073.1:3030-7499 GCA_964348355.1 uncultured Nitrosopumilaceae archaeon
GGGCCAAGAGCGTAAAGGCCAAAGATGCCAAGGCCAAATCTACAAAATCCGGGGCCAAGCCTGCCAAGGCCAAATCTACAAAATCCGGGGCCAAGCCTGCCAAGGCCAAAGCCGCCAAGTCCAAGAAAAAGGCAAGGGACGAGCCCACAGGCGACATGGGGATCGTGATCGTCGAGGATGATCTGTCAATTGATCAGGACAAGATCAACGAGGAGAGGCGCGCATACCTCGAAGAGGCCAGATCCCAGGAAGCATTTGATTAAGTAACCCTTATCATTGCCGATTTCCTAGTATTACCATGCGTGCACTCTGTATGATTACCGTCAAGCCCGGGAAGGTAGACGACGTGGTGGGCGTCCTAAGAAAGAGGCGCAAGATCTCAAAGGAGATCATGGTTGTCACCGGTAGGGCGGACATCTGCGTTTTGCTGAGCGGCTCCATAGACGAGATCAACAACATCGTAATCGAGTTCAAGAGGATCAAGGAGATAGAGACGACTGAGACGCTAATAGAGGTGGAGGTGAACCTGGGATGGTAAGGGCGATTGTCCTGGTAAGGTCCCCCAAGAAGCTGATTGCCGCAAGGCTCAGAAAGGTCAAGGCAGTCTATGACTCGTTTCCAACCAGCGGCCAGTTTGATGCGGTGGCAACCATAGAGGTCGACGAGCTGGCCATGATCAAGGATGTCACCACCGAAATCCAAAGGATAAGCGGCGTGGACAGGACCGAGACCATGGTAGAGGTCCAGTAGGCACCCGGGGCCAGAAAGGGTAGGAGCCTGTCCCCCCGGGCGGCACCACCGATCGGGATCCTTGCGGCCGTGCCTCCCGCACCGCACCCCCCGGAGGGGCCAGACACTTGCCAAAAAGACAAGGCATCTTGTTTTTATTCTACTCCCGCATACACTAAAGAGTGAATATCAAAAAGGTTGGCAACGTGATTCTGGCAGTGCAGGATCTTGACAAGTCACTGGAGTTTTACCACGGGATCATCGGGCTGCCAATAAAAAACCAAAGACGCTCATGGATTGACCTGGGAACAGGCGGTGCATTGCTAAGCCTTCATCCGGCCTCGCTTACAGCAGAACACGTGGGGGGTTCCATAGACAACGGAATCACCATAGGGTTTCTGGTGGGCGACGTGGACTCGGCAGTCGCCGAGATAAAGGAAAAGGGGGTCAGGATTTACCGGGACGTGGTGAAAAGAGAGGCGGGGAAAAACGCAATCATCCTGGATCCGGACGACTATCTGGTGTCGCTGTTTGAGCCGGACTTTTCAGACAAGGACCAGCAGACCGGCGGATATCAGGGGTTCACGCCGGCCTGAACTGCCTTTTTTATTTTCAGGATCAGCTTGGATATGTTCTTGACGTCGACGTCAATTGAGATGTAATAGACATAGTTCCCCTTTTGCAGCAGCACGATGTACACCTTTTCGTGCTGAAGCGTGATGTGATCAAGCTTTCCGATGGGCCGGACCGAGGCATTCCTCATGTGGAGCAGGCTGGAGATCAGAAAGAACTCGTTTTTGGTGTGCTCGGAGCCCAGCAGCGGCTTTGTGCCCGGACGCAGAATCCCAGTCAGCGTCCTGCCGTACTTGTTGATGACCCCCACATAGCGTATTTTTTTGGACAGCTTTGATACGCCCTGGCAGCTCTTCCTGAGCCTTACGATGTTGGCCTGCCATTTGTCGGAGGGGGTTTTTGCCATGACAGCAAGCACGTCTTGAGCGTAATAAGACTTGCCCCGGGTCTAGCGGGGGCTGGATTTTGCCATCTCGTCAAGCTGCCTCTTAAGCTCCAGGTTCTCCTTTAGCAGCTTGTCGTTTTCAGATTTCAGGATGCTTGCAGACGCCTGCTTCTCGTGCAGTGGGTGTCCGGGCGGCACGGTTCCCGGATAGTGCGAGCTGAGCAGTCCGGATGCGTGCCTCTGATAGGCCTGCTGAAAGTCCTCCAAGTTTGGAGTCAGGGACGCGGCATCCTGCGCCGTCCTCCTCTGAGGCACGGTGAACCGGCTGGTCATCTGATGCATGAGCCGTGGCGGCAGCATGGGAAACTGCAATCCCGGCGGCACGGCGTCCGGATTGAGGCCAAGCAGGGTCTTCATGTGATCCAGAGGCGTTGCGTCCATGGTTTTTCTTGAAAAACGGGTGTATTTCTGCCTTGCTACGGCTTGCTTGATATACCCCAAAGCTAGCTTGGCGTCGCCTTTTGTTAAAAACAGCTGATCGCAGATCCTTATACCACAGGGTATTTTGATCGCAATTACGCAAATGGCCCAAACAAAGAAACGCTGCACGAGGTGCAAGGGTGAGATCCGGAACCTGGACCTGCACAAGATCGTAATCTATGTGGTCAGGGAAAAGCTCACCGAGCACCATTATGAGCATGTAGAGTGCCCGGACAGGTTCACCGTCTAGGGCAGGTACTCATAGACGGGGTAAATCTGGCCGGTAGCCCTTGAACGGTACCGCCACTCGCTGTTCTTCCACTCGATCAGCCTGAACTCCCCCCGGGTCTCCGGATGCAGCCTTGTAAAGACGTCGTCCCCGATCAGTATCTGGTTTGGCTTTGCCATGCCCTGGATCTTGGCTGCTATGTTCATCGCAGGCCCCATGATATCCACGTGGGACTGCTCGGCGTCTGCACCGTACCGGACAATGATGTTCTGCCCATAGTCAATTCCGATCTTTACCAGCAGATCGGGATAGTCATACTGGTTGAGGATCGGGTTGATTCCGTCCTCGATTACGGTGATCATGGATTTTGCGCAGTTTACGGCATTGTCTGCGGCGCGCAGCGAGTTCTCCTCGGCAACAAAGTACCCGATCACGGCGTCTCCCACAAACTTTAGGACATAGCCGTCGTGCTGGTGCACGACGGATGCCATCTCCTGTGCAAAGGAGCTTATGATTATCGCAATCTTCTCACTCGGCAGCTCCAGGGTCATCTGGGTGGAGCCGACCAGATCCACGTACAGGGAGACCATCTGGATTCTTTTGAATACGTTTTTCCGGAGAAACTCCTCGGAGTTGTCCGTGGGGCCGGCATACTCGTATCCTTTCTTCAGTGCCCCCCAGACCCTGGTCTGTGTATCCCGTATCAGGGTATCGTGATCAACTACCGCGTTGTCTTTTTTGCCCAGCATCATGTCTACCACGTCGGGGGCGCCCCTTCCGGTTGAAATCGGGGTCTCCTCAGAGTCACTCATCATAGCCACATCCCTATTCCAGGGGAAAGTCAACCTCGCAGACGGGACACCTTCCCCGCATTCCCCTGTATCCGTGGTGGTAATACTCGGTCAGGTCACCATTGCAGTTGTCGCACAGCATCTTGCTCATGTATTCATGATACGATTTTGACGTATTTAAGATAGGGTGCCCAAGCAGTCTTCCCAGAAGTAACTCAGGGAGGCACCGGTGGAGGGGGTTGGGGCAGCATCCTATAGTCCGATATACCACGCTTGATCACGTCATTGAGGCACTGCTGGGTGATCAGGGGATCCTCGGTGATGATCCCCGTCATGATCCTCATCATCGCGTTTGCCATGACCCACGCGTTGAAGACCGCAGCCGAGTACACAAAGTACAGCATCCTTACGACCGGGCTCTTGCTGTGGGTCCTGACCCTTGCGTTCTCTATCATCCTGTATCCGGTCTCGATCCCCCACCTGCGGCTGTACTCGTCCGGATCTATTCCGGGCACGTTGGTCGCAAATCCGATGAGCCGCTCGTGCGCCGGCAGCTTCTCCACATCGGTCTTGCCTGATCTCTTCTTCCTTCTCTTTGTGATGACCATCGTGTACCGTGCGGATTCGGTGGTGCCGGATATGACCGATTTGACCTCCCTTCTTTTTTTCACGTCGCCACTCTCGTTGAGGGTGGCAACGACTGTATCCGTGTTCTTGCACGGTATGATATATCTGACACCGGTCGCATCCAGCTCGGAGATGACTGCGGCCGAAAAGAACTCGCGATCCAGCATCACGACTCCGAGCTCGGCCCCCGCGCGGCGTGCAGAATCGATGATTTTACGCACGAAATCGGCCGTATCCTCAAGGGCCGGCATGTGCAGTGCTCCCAGCACAAGGCGGCAGTGATTCACTATACACTGTATGGTGATGTAACGCTCAAAGACTATCGTCCCGCTCTTCTTCTTGGAGCGTGCAAGCTCACTACCGTACTTTTTGTCATAGCGCGGTATCAGGTGCATGTCTATTGCCGCATCCAGCTTTTGGCCCTTTGTGATCATCCCCATATCCCTCAACTGGTTCAGTTGCCGGCCCACGGTTTCTGCAAGGCAGTCTTGGATCTGGCCGGGCTTGGATCTTATGGCGACGCTGCGGATCCACTCGTCGGTGGGATTGCGGGGCATTCCAGGAGCCGCTGGCACGTCACGTGCAGACATCGTGCAGCCTGCCACCTGCCCGTTGGATACGGCCGCGCGCGTCAGGCACCTGATAAAGTCGTCTG
>CAYGCI010000074.1:0-7479 GCA_964348355.1 uncultured Nitrosopumilaceae archaeon
CCGGCAGACTAGCGGATCAGTCACCCTTAAAAGCAGAGAAATCACAACACAAGACATGTCTAAGACAGAACAGGTCGATGATTTGACCTCGGAGGAAATCAACGCCATCGACGAATTCTATGCAAGCGACGATGGCAAGGTGACATTCAAAACTGCCGCGGAATTCATAAAGTGGCTCAACGAATGAAACTGAAACCCGGTGGCAGATCACGTCACAGGCAATATTCAGAAAACAGTACAAAAACCTTGACGCACAGATCAAGCAAAGGACAGATCATGCGATTGAAGAGCTAAAAAATTCTGACAACCCAGCAGTGTTGGGGAGATGGAAGAAACACAAGCGGGTATTTGCATACAATGTAGGCAAGTACAGGATAACATGCAGTATTGACTGGGGCAATAACACGATAGAGTTCCTCCATGTGGGCGATCACAAGTCAGTATATCGCAGGGACTAGACACCATGCCTAAGATGCAAGGTATGTGGTCACCTGCCACCACCAATCAGGCACGAATTGGCATGTACGATTATGATTTTCGTGCCTAGCCAGCAGATGGACGTGACCTCGTACGTGAAACCACTTGAAAAATTCGTACGGTCTCTGATTTCGGATCACCTCTCTGGAGGCCGTACGTGCTGCACGCGTACTTTGACACGCAGCTGCTCATCGCAGAGGCCAATGGCAAGATGGTGCACGACTTTAGGGTGTTCTTCATGGGGCACAAGGGAGGCATGGAGGCACGGTACACCACCAACAAGGGCGTGCTGCCCGAGATCCTGGCAGCCGAGATGCGCCAGGCCTTTGGCCGCTCCGAGGAGCACATGGGCCAGAGCGAGGTGGCAGACCTCCTACAGGACCAGAGCGAGAGGATCCAGCGGATGATGAGGCCACGCCGGAGCAGATTGGCCGCGTGCTAGAGGCACTCCGCGTGCCGGCAATACGGGCCTAGCCAGGTTGTGGCTGATGCAGCCGAGGCCGAGGAGCTGATATCCCGCGGATGCAGGTTCGTCGGAGTACTGCCCAGCGGCAGGATCGTGCTGGAAAGGCAGGACGTGAACCCGCAGTAGGTTCACATCTGGAAAGACTGGCCTCCCTAACAAAAATTATATTGTCAGTCCCGGGCCATCAAGTATGGGATTTGACGAGACTGTGCTGATTTGTGACGAGGTCGACCCAATACTGGGCAAGATACTTGGGGACAACGGCCTCATGGTATCCTACGAGCCTGGGATTACCCCGGAACAAATCAGGGAGGAAATCGGCCGATACAGCATTGTCATAGTTCGCAGCAGAACCGTCCTTACGAGGGAGCTCATAGAGAGGGCAGACAACTGCAAGATCATTGCGCGTGTAGGCGTCGGCCTGGACAACATCGATCTTGACGCGGCCAAGGCAAGAGACATCCGCGTAATCAACGCAGCCGAGGGCGCAATGAACGCCGTCGCAGAGCTTGTTCTGGGGCTGATGTTCTCCCTAGCAAGAAAGATTGCCTATGCTGACAGGGGTGTAAGGGACGGAAAATGGCTCAAAAAGGAATCAAAGGGAACCGAGCTTCGCGGCAAGTATCTTGGAATAGTGGGGGTGGGAAACATCGGAAAGCGCCTGGGACGCCTTGCAAGGGGGCTTAACATGAACATCATCGGCTATGACGTCATTCCAATCGACGAGGAGTTCTCAAAGGAGGTCGGCCTGATGAAGGCAGACCTGAACACCCTGCTGCAAAGCTCCGACTATGTCTCAATTCACGTTCCCCTGCTAGATTCCACCCGCCACCTAATCAATGCTGAAAAAATCGGCATCATGAAGAACACCGCCAGAATCATCAACACCTCCCGCGGCGGCGTGGTTGACGAGGACGCCCTGTATGACGCCCTCAGGGACGGCAGGCTCGGCGGTGCTGCACTGGACGTATTTGAGAGGGAGCCCGCCACCGGGCACAAGCTTGCCGAGCTGGACAATGTCATCCTGACCCCCCACATGGGCGCCCAGACCCGGGAGGCCCAGTCGCTGGCGGCCAACGTGATCGGGGAGAAAATCATCCAGATTCTAAGAGGCGTAATCTAGCGCAGACTACGGCCCATGCCCTGCCTCTGGAAAGCATCATGCAGGGTAGCAGCTCGGACTCGAAGCCGCTTCTAATTTTAGGCATGAATTGTATCTGCGAAGGCCTCTTTGGCGGTAAAATTCATGCCTGAGCTTCCAGAGACAGAGATGTCACCTTGCAGCGCCTCTCAAAATCAGGTCTGGTACTTTCCGTATGTTGATGAGATCCACTTTGGCGGCTCTGACTGCGCCGTCTCGTAGACATCCCCATCGCGGATCAGACGGCTTTTTGGGTTTGCGTCCTACTCAGTAGCAGATCGGGCGTAACAGGATGGCCCCTGCCTAGGCAGCAATCAGGCACGAATCTGCCTGCAGTTGTGATTTTCATGCCTGAACGGCAAGAGACGTGACTCCAATTCTAGGCAAGGGCTAACCTGTTACGATCGGGCCCTGGAAGTTCAGGCGTGAGTTTTGCTACCTCGGGGCCCTAGGCAGACTCGTGCCTGAAACCAGGAACAGATTCGAGCCCTAGCTGTTGTCCTACTCATTGCTTGTGGATCAGGTGATCGCCAAAACGTGCCGTTCTGCCATGTCTTCAGGCACAGTCATAACCACACCAAAAATTTTGTACGGGGCCACCCTCCCCTAGCAGCCGGACGCGAGTTTGCATGCAGCAGTGATTTTCATATCTGGCCAGTAATGGGACGTGGCTTTATACAAAATTTTGTACGTGGTCACGTCCCCCTGTTGACTAGGCGTGAAAATCATAGTCATAGATACCAATTCGTGCCTGACTGGCAGGGGTAGGTGACTTCGTACCAAAATTTTTCATGAATAAAAATCGATCAAATGTGAACAAAAACGTTAAACCTAGATCTGGGGAGCCAATAAATAACAGGGTTTTTTATAATTGTGAGGGGTTGCGACTGCTGGATGTATACGACATCATTTATTTGACTCTGGCCGCCAATGGCAATCAAATAAAAGGACGAACCACTATTCACAAACTAATCTATTTTGAAATGCAAAAGATTCCTGAACTAAACATAGAGTCACACATTGCGTATTTTTATGGCCCGTTCAACATACAGGTTGCACAAGGATTGGAGACATTGGTTTATCTAGGTGCCCTAGATGAACGGAGGTCACGTAAAGACAACTCTTATGAATACGCAATATTGAAGGAAAGAATTCTTACATCTGAACGATTAATTGAGGATAACAAAGAAATTTATGAAAAAATTAAAGATATTGTCCAAACATGTTCTGAGTACTGTAACCTGAATGCAAATTCTCTTTCCTTTGCCGCCAAGGTGCACTACATGCTGTCTAAGCAAGAGCGCAAAAAGGGAATGACAGAAAAAGAAGCCAGTGACATGGCAACAAAATTCGGTTGGTCTATTACAAAAAAAGATGTCAAATCTGGTGCGGAATTATTACGAGAACTCAATCTTGTCAAGATTAAACGATAAAAGCTATTTTCGACATAAATCAATCCGAGATCCCCTTTATGGGTTTATCAATTCGTCTAAAAAGGAAATTGAATTAATCGATTCTCCTAGTTTTCGACGACTACAAAACATCAAACAACTCTCACATGCATATGTGGTATATCCATCTGCCACCCATACTAGATTTGAGCATTCTCTGGGATCTGTTCATATTGCTAATAGAATGTGTGAACAGCTGGACTTTGACAGTGAAAGAAAAGAACTTGTCAGACAATCTATGCTGCTACACGATATTGGTCACGGTCCTTTTTCCCACCTGTTTGAACACGTTCTTTCTCACATTAATGGAAGCAAATTTGATCATGAGGATGTTACCTCATGGATTATTGGCGAAGACCCAGATATCAAATCCATAGTGGGTTCCAACAGAGAAAAAATCATTAAAATTTTAAAAAAGAACGATCGTGCAAAAGATTGGGCCCACGAAGGACATCATATGAATGCCCGTTTCAATCGTAATTCCTGCAAATCCCGCAGAAATAAGCAAAAAAGCTTGACCAATACGTGATGAATAATCGCCCAAGTTTCTTTAAGCCTGTTTTTATCAGGAATATTCAGATTGACATGATTGGCACAAGGCCTGGCCTGGGTACGGGGCTGTTTGTAATTGCCATGCTTGTAGCTGTGGCTCCTAGCGCCTATGCAGAAACCGTCTCCGTGTCCATTGATGGGACATCACATGACATCGAGTATGTCGGAGCCAATGTGTCGATAAACTCTGCTGATATTGACGCAGACTTTGTCTCGATTATATTTGGCGTGGATGCCGCAGCCGGTGGAACCCTGGAGATCACGTTTCCCAGAGACGTCTTTGACTCTGAATTTGACGGGGCCGACGATCCGTTCATTGTAATCGCAGATGGCGCCGAGTCAGACTTTAGCGAGATCGGCACGACCCCGACAAGCAGGACACTTAGCATAAGTGTGGAGGCTGGTACCCAGGAGGTGGAAATAGTCGGCACGATTTTTGGCAAGGGGTTGCCTGCCGAGGATGATCCTGCCACTTGTCCGGCTGACTATGCTCCAGTATGCGGCGTTGACGGAACAACATACAGCAACATGTGTAGCCTTGATACTGCCGGCGTTGCCTTGGATAATACCGGGGAGTGCCAAGTCCAGCCGGATCCCGTCCCGGCCTGCGGCGAGGGAACCGTACTTCGTGATGGGACTTGCGTGCCTGCATGCGGCCCCGGCCTGGTACTGGAGGATGGTGCATGTGTTTTAGAACAGACCGATACCGCATGTGGCCCCGGCCTTGTACTGGAGGACGGAGTATGCGTTTTAGAACAGACCGATACCGCACCTGCCGAGGATCCGGCGCCCATTGCGGGTGTCGCAGAACCCGAGGTACAAACCCAGTCATCTGGCTCTGGCATGGACTTTGCATACGGAACCGTGGCAGCGTTTGTAATTGCCTTTATCGTTGTGATCCTGCTGGGACTGGTTGCCTGGGCAAGCAGATCCCGGGGCTAGCAGCTGTACCGTCCTGATCTGTCCTCGATCATGTCGAGAAATTCCGGACCGGTATACTCGCTTGTGACCGTAATCGGGATTACCCCAAGAATATTGGCCTCAAGGCTTGTCTGAACCGTGATTGCACCCTCGTCCAAACTTGGCATTTTGCCTCCGGAATTTCCGACGTCAATAAATCCAGACACCATTCTGTCCGTGCCCTCCCTGAGCTCCGTTTTTCCGGCCAGCTCGACCATGGAATTTGGCTGAACGGTGGCCCCTCCCGTGGTAAACCTTGCCACCTCCTCGCCCTGATAGAGGGTCACCATCGACAGCTGGTTGAATTTTAGCGGAGTAAATGACGTGTTGCATACCTCGATCACTCCCCCGCGCAGGAATGAGACAAAGCTAAAGCTGCTCCTCTCATTCCATTTTATCTGAACCTGCTCCCACGTTGAAACATTGAAGGCAGAGTATCCAATCGATGCTGCTATTACAGCCGATGCCACGAGTACGATTCCCAGGTGCTTGTCCACTTTACCCCCCAACCGTAATTACGTTTTTGTCAGTCAAATACTGCATTCCCAGTGAATACTCGTGATCCGAAATCAGCCCCTGAATCCAGGCAGCTGACGAAATTTCTGCAACTGTGGGGATGCTTGCCACCTCATCGCCGCCTGGTGCCCGCTCTAGTAATATGACCCCGTTGTCTGCCAGATTTTTAAGGTATGCCGTGTCGTCGATTATGCCATCCAGCCACAGCCTTGCGACGTCCTTGATCCAGGGGGGGATTGCGATTATTCCAGAGTCCACCAGCTGAAACTCCGCATGTGCCGTAACCCCGTCATATTCCACCGATATCGTATATGTGCCCTCCTTGTATGGAACCGGCGTAAGCGGATTGGGTGCAGTTACCATTGTCGTTGTGTTTAAAATTTTCATGGAAACCGAGCTGCCCGCGACTCCATCCTGATCAGTTATCTTAAAGCTTGCAGTATCCTGCGTTACCTTCTCCACCGTGACTGTAAATGACAAAAAATCCCCGTAAGAATAGGTGTCTTGGCTTGTTGCCACCTCTAGGTTAGCCGCTTGTTCGGGAGTCGGCTCGTCCCATGGGTAAGAATAGGTGTCCTGGCTTGTTGCCACCTCGAGGACTTCTCCATGTGCAGCCAGCGGCGCCCCGGTGATCATCGCCAGGGCCATGAGCCAAAGTGGATTCATGCCCAGAATCCTACATCAGGTAATAAAAACCCCAAAGCAGTTTTACTTTCTATCAAGCGCCGACTGGCGAAATCTTGAGAACAGCATCAGTATTCCGCCTATGGCCGATATGCCGATGCCGGCGTAGAACTCGCTTTGAATCCTTTGAAACTTGTCAAGCTCGGCCCTGTCGTGCAGCCGAAGCTCCTCGATTGTCATTGTCTGGATGTACATTACCTGGGGAAGGTCATAAACCAGAATCAGCAGCCCAAAGATCAGCACTGCCACGCCTGCAAAAAATACCCTGCTGTCCACTGGCTTGCCTAGCTGCAGGCATAATTTATGGCTAGGCATGAGTCTTGAGAAATGCTTTTAGACTGCACGGCGCAACCTGTCGTACGGAGTTTTCTGCGGAGCCTCCTTGGGTAGCAGTGCGCTACCCAAAGGGGTCATTGCATCAGGTCGCCTGTCCCTGGCCAGCCATGGCCTGGTTTGCCGCTGCGCCGACCGTTCAGACTTTTTTTGCCTGAGCCCTGCCGCCTCCGCATCGCCCAATAAACGATCAGCACCGCATGTCGCCGGTACGCCGGGTGATTGCCCGCCATACTCGGAATATCTCCCACGGCCTATGCTGGCGAGCAAAAGTTCTTTGAAGTATTTCGGGATCAGGCACTCCTGCCGATGGCAGGCGGCTTTTGGGAACATGTGACTACCAGTACAGCGCGGGTCATTTTCGTTTACATATATTAAGTGGCTGTCAGGTAGTGCCTACATGCCTAGCTTACAGGACAAGTCTTGGGTGAGCCTGTGGAAAAGCAATTCCACGGACATAAGGGACAGGGTCGTCAGATGGCGCAGACAAAACGCCGTCACCCGCATCGAAAAGCCAAGCAGGATCCAGAGGGCAAGGAGACTGGGATACAAGGCAAAGCAGGGAATCATTGTTGTGCGCATGAGGGTGGGAACCGGCGGCATGAGAAAGCAGCGGCCGCGCGGCGGCAGAAGGCCAAAGCACCTCGGCGTTACCCGAATCAAGGCAGACGTCTCAATGAAGCAGGTGGCAGAAAACAGGGTCCTGGAAAAATTCCCCAACATGAAATTATTGGGCTCTTACTTTGTTTACAAGGACGGCATTCATTACTGGTTTGAGGTGATCCTGGCCGACCCCTCTCATCCCAGAGTTTCAAAAGACAGGGAGCTGCGCAAGAGAGTGGTCTCTGCAGCAGCATGAATTGAAGGCACTGCTCTTAGCGGCATTCCTGCTGGGGGTC
>CAYGCI010000075.1:0-7473 GCA_964348355.1 uncultured Nitrosopumilaceae archaeon
GTAGTGATCCAGAAGGATTGGCTGGGCTCTAGTCGGAGTTATGCAACAGTCTAGCCGGGGCCACAACTATAATAGCATCTAGTTCATCAGGGCCTCCGACGTTTCTAGCAGACCACCCGTTTGTATTTGTCATACAGGATATGGAGACGGGCAACATACTGTTCATCGGAAGGCTGTCCGACCCGTCCTAGGGAGGCAGGTAAGCCGGCATACGCTGCCCCGTACGGCTGCAGACTATGGATGCGCATCTGTCCCGGCAGGCAACTGCCCGTCTTGTCCGCCTTGATCTACGTCATGTACCCTGATGATCGTAAGATCGTGGGAACAAGGGGGGCCGGGGTGACCAAGCTTACGGTGCTGTCTGCATCATCGTGTAGTGCACAGGGCCGCGGATAAGCCCCCCGATCCGGGCCGAGGCCGGCTGCGGGGCCGGTCGGAGCTGCCGGATTTACCCTTTGACTCTGACCGTATTGTGCAGCCTTCCGAGCCCCTCGATCTCCATCTCTATCTGATCGCCGTCTTTGAGAAACACCGCATTTGGCTTGTTTAGCATGACCCCTGCCGGCGTGCCCGTCGAGATAATGTCCCCCCTTTCAATCGTCATGCACCTGCTGATTTTTGAGACTATCTCTGGGATTTTGATGAACATGTTGCTGGTTGAGGAGTCCTGCCTTGCCTCCCCGTTGACTCTGGTTGTCATCTTTAGCCCATGTGGATCCCCGATCTCGTCTTTTGTGGTTATCCAGGGCCCACACGGAGCAAACGTATCGCAGCCCTTGGCCCTGGTGAACTGCCCGTCCTTGGACTGCAGGTCTCTGGCAGAGACGTCGTTGAGTATCATGTACCCAAACACCGCATCAAGCGCCTCTGACTCCCCTATGTCCTTGACCGTCCTGCCCATTACCAGCGCAAGCTCCACCTCGTAGTCTAGCTGTGCGACAAACTCCGGGCATATGATATCCGAGCCTGTTCCGGTCAGCGCGGTTCGCGGCTTTATGACCAGGGCGGGGTCCTCCGGGGGCTGGAGGTTCTGCTCCCTTGCGTGATCGACATAGTTGAAGGCCAGGCACACGACCTTGGGCGGGTTGGGTATGGGATGCAGCAGCCTGAACCTTGAAAGCTTCTCCTCGTACCCCAGCCCCGGAATCCTTTCCCTGACCTCCTCAAGCCATCCGTCAAAGAGAAAGTCCCTGACGCTGTGCGGGATCGGAACCCCGGTCGCATACGTGATCTCGTCCCTTGTTGCAACCCTGTCCCCCCTCACGATTCCGTAGGTCTCTCTGCCATCGTATCCCAGTCTTGCTATCCTCATCCCCGATCACCTGTGCGTGTAGATTGCCTGGCCTCTAGAGTCCTTTCTGCAGTACCCAAACCTGATGAACTGGATCGGATCCCCGTCCCTCAGCTCCAGGTAGTGGGGCTCTGTAAGTGCGTCTATCTCCTCCAAGCTGCCCTCATTGTACTGGTCGCCGATGAACAGCGGCTTTGGAATCAGGATCCTGATCCTGTGTGCCGTATCGTGGGGAACCCACTGTATCTTTGGATGGCCGGCACCCGTCTCGTCGTCGGTATACTCCCCCTCCAGCCCTGCAGAGATCCTTGCAATCCTCACGTTTCCAAGCCCCATCAGCCTGATCCTGTCACCTGCCTGGATGCCGCTGCAGTCCCCCGATGAGATGTATACGGAGTCGCCGATCTCGATTCTCCTCCTGCCCATGTCCCCCGAGGGGTGGTTCTGAACCTCCACGGACCTGCTTGGCAGGCCCGTAATGGCGAGCCTTTTTGGCTCCCTTACCATGCCAAGCCTGATGCTTTCCGCATCGATGATCTTGCGGTTAAACGCCTCCAGGGAGTCAAACGGCGCAAGCGTGTCTGACTTTGTAAACCCCAGTGACAGGATGAATTTTCTGACTGCCTCCGGCCTGATCCCCCTTTTCCGCAATGCCTCCAGCGTGGGAAGCCTTGGATCGTCGTACCACGAGACCTTCCTTTCCTCGATCAGCTGTCTTAGGACCCTCTTGGAGACCGGCATCCCCTTGAATGCCAGGCGCGAGAATTCCAGCAGTCTTGGCTTTCTCATTCCCAGCGCGTCCAGTATTGAGTAGTAAAGCTCGTCTCTTAGTTCGTACTCTTTTGATCTAAACGCGTGGGTCACCCCGTCGACGCTGTCCTCTATGGCCACCGCAAGGTCATAGCTTGGCCAAACCCTGTACTCCTCGCCGACCTTTGGATGGGCGCCCTCGATGATTCTGAACAGCACCGGATCCCGCATTGCGGTGTTCTCTGACCCCATGTCGCCCCTGAACCTGGCAACGGCCTCCCCCGGCTTGAATTTTTCAAACATCTTGTGCCACCTCTCAAGGGTCCTGCCCTGATCCATCGCGCTGCACTTGCACGCCCTCATCTCCCTCCTGTTCTTGCTGATGTCATCCCGCTTGCACGTGCATACGTAGGCACTGCCCGTCTCAATCATGTGCAGCCCCTTTTGGTAAATCATCCTGATGTCGTCGGAGGTGTTTTTTATCACGTCGTACTCGATTCCCAGCCAGTCCAGGCCCACCTTGATTGCCGCATAGAACTCCTTGCGTTCTGCCTCGGGATTGGTATCGTCAAACCGGAGGATCTTTTTGCCGCCGTACATGTCTGCATACTCGGAATTGATGATGGCCGCCTTTGCATGCCCGATGTGGGGATATCCGTTTGGCTCTGGCGGAAAGCGCGTGACGACCTTGCCCTCCTGCGCCCCGTCCAGCTCCGGCAGCTGCGGCCCCCCCTGCCTCGACCTCTCCTTTCGTAGGAGCTCCGGATGGTCTCTCTCCAGCTCATCTCTTTGCTCCCCGGGCGAGAGGCCGTTTACCTCGTCGACGATCGGCGTGACCTCGGCGGAGATCTCCCTTACCTTGTCCCTGAACTCCGGAACGGCCCCCAGGATTTTCGAGAGGACGACCCTGTCATTTGTCTTGCCCCCGTGCTCAAAGGCGTTTTGCAGCGCAACCTTTCTGATTTCCCTTTTTATATCGCCTTCCAAAGTTCCTACCTCTGAACCGTCACCCTTACGGCTTTTTTATACTAACTGTAGGGCACTCTGGCGCGAGAATCCCTGCAGTCCCGGCTCAGAACCTCGCAAAAACGTACGGCGTCTCCTCGGGCTCGTGAAGCGTCCATGCCGTAGGCAGGCAGACCGTATTTGTCCTGATCATCCCGTTTTCGCTGATCAGGGGCCCCCACCCCGCGTCAAGCTCGCTTTTTGCGTATTTTCGAGAAAGCGTTCCCGCGAAAACAAACCCCGATCTGGCCCTTAACCCGTCCCTCCCTGAGATGCTCTCGATCACGCTTGATGCCATGACGTCTCCGCCCATCTGGGCCAGGCCCCCGATACAGAACGCCGGCCTCCTCAGGCCCATCCCTGCAAAGTCGTGCCTGGTGGCATCTGCACAAATGGGCCCAAAATCCACCCGCGTCTCCCTGGCAATGTCCTTTTGCAGGTCGGCCAGCCCGCCGTCCAGCTCCAGGCTGTATGTCCTGATTCCGAGGCTCCTTCCAAAGAAGGCGATTCTTCCGTCCCCCGAGCCGACATCGACGATCTCCTCATACCCCATGCTCTTCAGCTCGCTTGCCAGCAGGTATGCCGACACGATCCATGTGGGCGAAAAGGGCGCATGGCTTGACTCCTGCGTGATGCTGTCCAGCCAGTACCTGTTGATGTCTCCCTCGTAGACGGAGCAGTCCGTCTCGGAGATCCTTTCCCGGTACGAGTTGTAGTAGATCGGGTTGCTTTCTGCAAACTCCCCGAGCCTTTCGCCATCTGCGAGTATTTTCGAGTTGGGAACTGCCTCCTGCATGCTGCTTGTGCCACTGTATCCCTTGACAAACTCCCTTTTCAGCAGTACGGCCCTTTGTGCAAGCCACTCAATCATGGTCCAGTCCCCTGCCGTACTGCTCGACGAACTCCCTCGTGCTCATGGCCTCCCTCAGCCTTTCAAACAGCCCGGCCTCGCCTTTGACCTCCTCCGTGGTTTTTTGCCCGGCCTTCCTTGATGACTTGAGCGATGCCACCTGCAGGTCTATTGACTCTGACATGTGCGAGACTATTGCCGGATGTATGCCGCAGTCAAACTCTTCACGAATCCGCCTCTCCACGCCTGCAACCTGCCCTGCCAGCTCCCCGTCCTGTCCCCGGATCTGGGGCTTTAGCGCCCTGATGATTGACGACATGCTCATGACCTGGTAGTAGCACCGGACGATTTCTGCAGTGTCAAGCGAGCCGATTTTGCCCGGCGTCTCCCTTATCATCCTCTCAAAGCCGTCGATCTCCCCCCGGAACAGCTTCGAGATCTCATCTAGTGAATCGCTGTGGCTCATCTCTGTCCGGGGCCGCCTAGATACTCCTCTTTACCACAAAGTCCAGGAGGGACACAAGCTCGTCTTTTGCCGATCCCCCGTAGCCTTTCAGCGACCTTTCGGCCCTTGCCGCGTATCTTGACGCCTGGCCCCTGACGGACTCCTCGATTCCCAGCCTCCTGATCGCATCGACTGCCCCCCGGAGATCCTTTTTGCTTGCCTTGGGGTTTCCAAAGCATCTCAGGATGGCCCTCCTGTCGCCGCCCCCGGCCCTGCTGATTGCCATGAGGATTGGCAGCGACTTTTTGCCCTCGCGCAGATCATTTCCGACGGGCTTTTTTGTAACCCTGGGGTCTCCCATGACACCGATCAGGTCGTCGGTGATCTGAAACGCCACTCCCAGGTTCCTTCCAAACGACGACAGGTTTGCAATGTCCTTTGGCCTTCCCCCCGCACAGATTGCGCCCACTGCACACGATACGTCAAAGAGCGCCGCGGTCTTTTTGCCTATCATGGCGACATACTGCGCCTGGGTGGGAATCCTCTTGCTCCCAGCCATCCTGATGTCTAGCACCTGGCCCTCGCAGACCTCCACGCACGCCTTTGACAGCCTTGAGAGGATCTCCACCGATCTCTCCGGGGGGACGGCTGACTGCGATGCAGTCTGAAACGCCTTTGAGAACAGGACATCTCCTGCCAGTATTGCCAGCGCGTCGTCATACTTTTTGTGTACCGTGGGAACACCGTGACGCATCTCGTCATTGTCCATTATGTCGTCATGAACCAGGGTAAAGTTGTGTACCATCTCAACTGCCCCGGCGGCGGACATGGCCCTGCCGGGCGCGCCTCCGAGTATCTGGCAGCTCTTGATTACCATGTACGGGCGCAGCCTCTTTCCCCCGCTTTCAATCAGGTGGGCCGCGGCCCTGTAGAGGATTTCTGGCTTCCCCCTGATCCTTGATGCCAGGTATCTGTTTACGGCCCTGGCGTTTTTTTCCATGGGGCCCCTATCCATCCCTTACAAGCCTCCACTGCGATTCTGGCAGGTGGGTCTGAATGGATCTCCTCATCTGCGCCTTCACCTCTGGTCTGAGCCATCCTTCTAAAACGTCTTTGTGTCTCTCAAGCATTTCAGGCCTTGAGGCGTCCAAAAAGTACAGTGCGATCAGCATCCACGGACAGTAGGCCTCCGGCCCCTCCTTTAATTCCGAGCAAAGCTCGTCAGCTGAGACGGGCCTGGTCTCGGAGATCTCGTCCTCGGCCAGCTCAAAGCAGGCGTCCCTCTCCACGATTCCCATCAGCGTTCCGCAGACCTCGTTCTCAGAGCCGACATCCTTGTACGGTACATGATACTCGAATTTGAACAAATAGTCCATGCTGCACCTGAGCCCTGTCTCCTCGGGCATTCTTCTTTCTGCCGAGGACGCGTAGGTCTCCCCCTCCCTCGGATGACTTGCAAAGGTGCCGTCCCAGTCGCCTGGCCACAGCATCTTGCCTGGGCTGCGCCTGGCCAGCACCAGCCTTCCATCGGCATCAAAAAGCAGTGCCGTAAACGCCCTGTGCAGCCTCCCGTCTGGCAGGTGGCACCTCACCTTTTCCTCCAGCCCGACGGGCTCGTCGCCGCCGTCCACCAAAACTACGAACTCGGCCATGCTATCCACCCCTGAACAGGGTTCCCTCAAATTTGTTCCCATTTGCCGCATCCACAATCCTTTCCGGCCTGTTCCCGTTGGCAAAAAATACCCTCAGCCCCAGCCTTGAAATCTTGGCGGCCTCCTGCATCTTCCTGCCCATCCCGCCCGTAACGTCCATCCCCACATCCGAGACCCTTACCTTCTCCCCCCTGATCTCCCTGATCAGATCCCCGGTTCCGGGATCGGAATAGACTCCGTCCACGTCCAGTGCAAATATCGATAGCTTCGGCCTCAGGACCCTTGCAACGTGGGTCATTATCCTGTCCCCTGACAGGATGTAGGATCTTTTCTGTCCGTGCCACAGGGCGTCTCCGTACGTCACCGGAACCAGTCCTGCCCCTGCAATCGCGCCCAGCTCCTGAATCCTCCTCGTGATCGGCCTGTCCCCGCTCATAAAGCCGGCAGGCGGGGCAGGATACGGCTTTAGCCTGCTTTTCAGCATCGAGTCCAGGATTATCTTGTCCAGCTCGATCATGGAGTTTTTTACCGTCGATACCCCGTGCAGGTCGTACTCTGCCGGCCTTGTATGCATGTCGTATCTTACGGACCAGTAGTGGCCGTAGGATCCGCCGCCGTGTACTATTATCATGGGCTCTTTGATTTTTTTGAGGCACCTCGTGATGGCGCCGATGGCCCTTGCTCTTGCACACAGGGCCTTTTTCTTGTTTGTGATGACAGAGCCCCCCAGCTTGAGCAGAATCATGCTTTACGGGCCTTTTCAGCTAGTTAAAAAGTCTCCAATCCCGAATAGTCGATTTTCGCCCCAAAGGACTTGATGCGGTTCTCCCGCAGCGCCTTGATTGTATGCCCCAGGGACGCCTCGTCCGTAATTGATATTATGCACCCTCCCCCGCCTGCCCCGGTAATCTTGGAGCCGAAGCTGTGCATGTCTGCAAGCCCTATCATCCTTTGCAGGGTCTGGCTGGAGACCCCGATCTCCTCGAGGTATCGCTGGTTTTCCCTCATGGACTCTCCGATCTGCCTCGGCCCCCCGCCCTGGATCTGCCTTTTTGCCCTGTCAATGAGGCCTGACTCCCTCCTGCACAGATCCTCGAACCTTTCCATGTTGTCCTCCCTGTATTTTGAGACCCCTGCGACCACCTCCCCCGTCGAATGGGTCGTCTCCGAGTCCGAGACTACCAGCTGGAGGCTTGGCTCGAACCCGATCTTCTCAAACCCCGAGTTCCTGCCGTACGTGATTATGCCGCCAAAGGTGCATACGGTGCAGTCTGCGCCTGACGTGTCCTCGAATATCGTCTTTTCGGCCTCTATTGCCAGCCGGCAGATCTCGCCCCTTGGGCGCCTTGCGAACAGTCCCGCAACCGATGCGGCGGCCGCGACGCACGATGCCGATGACGAGCCCAGCCCCACCCCGTGAGGTATGTCCGACTCTATCCTGATCCTGATCCCCCCCCGGTGCGAAAACTCCCTGATCATT